>JAFAFD010000456.1 GCA_023423675.1 Pseudomonadota bacterium
CGCCCCGTTTCCTGGCCCGGCCGTCCCCATGAATGCCATCGCCCAGCCTGTAGCAGCCCCGTCCACGCGCGATGCGCGTGATGCCCGCAACGACAAACTGTTCCGATGGGTGCTGGTCGGCACCGTCATCTTCGTCCTGATCGCCCTGGCCTGCGCCGCGCTGTCCATGCTGTGGGGCGGCCGCCATGCCCTGCAGATGCAGGGCCTGAGCTTCTTCTTCTCCTCCGACTGGAATCCGGTCGAAAACAAGTTCGGCGCCCTCGCCCCGATCTACGGCACCCTGGTCACCGCGTTCATCGCGATGGTCATCGCCGTGCCGGTCAGCTTCGGCATCGCCTTCTTCCTCACCGAAGTCGCGCCGCGCTGGCTGCGTGGCCCGGTCGGTACCGCCATCGAACTGCTGGCCGGCATCCCCTCGATCATCTACGGCATGTGGGGCCTGTTCGTGCTGGTGCCGGTGATGACCGAGTACGTCACCCCGTTCCTCAACGAAACCCTGGGCGAATGGCCGATCATCGGCCCGATGTTCCAGGGCCCGCCGCTGGGCATCGGCATGCTCACCGCCGGTTTCGAGCTGGCCATCATGGTCATCCCGTTCATCTCCTCGGTGATGCGCGAAGTGTTCCTGACCGTGCCGACCCGCCTGAAGGAATCGGCCTACGCGCTGGGTTCCACCAAGTGGGAAGTGAGCTGGGACATCGTCCTGCCCTACACCCGCTCGGCCGTCATCGGCGGCGTCTTCCTCGGCCTCGGCCGTGCCCTGGGCGAAACGATGGCCGTGGCCTTCGTGATCGGCAACAGCGTGCGCCTGTCGCCGTCGCTGCTGGAACCGGGCACCACCATCGCCGCGCTGATCGCCAACGATTTCGGCGAGGCCACTGAAACCTACCGCTCGGCGCTGCTGCTGCTCGGCTTCGTCCTGTTCATCGTCACCTTCGTCGTGCTGGCCATCGCCCGCCTGATGCTGATGCGCCTGTCCCGCAAGGAGGGCAACTGATGTCCACCACCGCTGACTCCCTGTACCTGCGCCGCCGCATCGGCAACGTCATCGCCATCGCGCTGTCCTGCGCCACCGCCCTGTTCGGTCTGTTCTTCCTGGGCTGGATCCTGTTCACCCTGGCCTCCAAGGGCCTGGCCGGCATCAATCTTGATCTGTTCACCAAGATGACGCCGCCGCCGATGCAGGAAGGCGGCCTGGCCAATGCCTTCTTCGGCAGCGCGGTGATGTGTGCGCTGGCCATCGGCATCGGCACCCCGCTGGGCGTGCTGGCCGGTACCTGGCTGGCCGAGTACGGCAATGCCCGCAAGGCCGGCACCGTGGTCCGCTTCGTCAACGACATCCTGTTGTCGGCACCGTCCATCGTGCTGGGCCTGTTCGTCTACACCCTGTACGTGATGCAGACCGGCGGCAACTTCTCCGCCTTCGCCGGTGCCCTGTCGCTGGCCTTCATCGTGCTGCCGGTGGTGGTGCGCACCACCGACGAGATGCTGCGCCTGGTGCCTTCGCAGATGCGCGAAGCCGCCCTGTCGCTGGGAATCCCGCAGTGGAAGGTGATCGTGCAGGTGCTGTACAGCAGTGCATCGGCCGGCATCATCACCGGCATCCTGCTCGCGCTGGCCCGCATTTCCGGCGAAACCGCACCGCTGCTGTTCACCGCCTTCGGCAACCAGTACTGGAACAACAACATCTTCCAGCCGATGGCTTCGGTGCCGGTGGTGATGAACCAGTTCGCCGGCAGCCCGTATGAATCCTGGCAGGTGCTGGCCTGGGCCGGTGCCCTGGTGCTGACTGTCTTCGTGTTGCTGGTCAGCCTTGCCGCCCGTGGCATCCTGCTGCGCAACCGTATCTCCCATGACTGACCTTTCCGTGGATAACGCCATGAACGACCTCTCCAACGCCGTGCCCATGCAGCGCATCGCGGTGCCGGCCTCGCACGAGAACCTGCACACGCCGTCGCCGGTCAAGCTGGCCGCGCGTGGTCTGGACTTCTACTACGACAAGTTCCACGCCCTGAAGGGCATCAACCTTGAGATCCCGGAAAAGCGCGTGACCGCGCTGATCGGTCCCTCCGGTTGCGGCAAGTCGACCCTGCTGCGCATCTTCAACCGCATCTACGCGCTGTACCCGAAGCTGGAAGCGCGTGGTGAGGTGCTGCTGGACGGCGAGAACATCCTGTCGCCGAAGTACCCGATGAACCGCCTGCGCAGCAAGGTCGGCATGGTGTTCCAGAAGCCGGTGCCGTTCCCGATGACCATCTTCGAGAACGTGGCCTACGGCATCCGCCACCACGAGAAGCTGAGCAAGGCCGACATGGCCGACCGGGTCGAGCAGGCGCTGCGCCAAGGCGCGCTGTGGGACGAAGTAAAGGACAAGCTGGGACAGAGCGCCCTGGGCCTGTCCGGTGGCCAGCAGCAGCGTCTGTGCATCGCCCGTGCCGTGGCCCTGCGCCCGTCGGTGCTGCTGCTGGACGAGCCGACCTCGGCGCTGGACCCGATCTCGACCAGCCGCATCGAGCAGCTGGTGGAAGAGCTCAAGCACGAGTACACCATCGTCATCGTCACCCACAACATGCAGCAGGCAGCGCGCGTGTCCGACTACACCGCCTTCATGTACCTGGGCGACCTGATCGAGCACGACCGTACCGAAGTGATCTTCTCGCAGCCCTCGCAGCGGCAGACCGAGGACTACATCACCGGTCGCTTCGGCTGAAACGGCAGTCGAGCCTGGCTCGACTCCATCGATAACGGCAGTCGAGCATGGCTCGACTCTACAGAGTGGAACAACCATGAATCTTCCCAACGACCACATCGTCAAGAGCTACGACGAAGAGCAGCAGCGCCTGGTGGCCGAAATCGTGCGCATGGGCGAGATGGCCGTCGCCCAGCTGGAGGCGTCGATGGACGTCATCGAGAAGCGCGATGAGAACGCCGCCCACCGCATCATCGCCAACGATGAAGCGATCGACCAGCTGGAACAGCAGATCAGCCACGACGTGATGCGCCTGGCCCTGCGCGGCCCGATGGCCCGCGACCTGCGTGAGATCCTGGCTGGCCTGCGCATTCCGGCCGACATCGAGCGGATCGGCGATTACGCCGCCAACGTCGCCAAGCGCTCGATCGCGCTGGGCAAGGTGCCGCCGCTGCCGCAGATCCAGGGCCTGCGCGCACTCGGCCGCCTGGCCGCGCAGCAGGTGCGCCGCGCCATCGCCGCCTACCGCGACAATGACGCCGAGGCCGCACTGGAACTGCGCGAGGACGACGCCCGCCTGGACGCACAGTACACCGCGCTGTTCCGGGAGCTGCTGACCTACATGATGGAAGACCCGCGCAACATCACCCCGTGCACCCACCTGCTGTTCATGGCCAAGAACCTGGAGCGCGTGGGCGACCATGCCACCAACATCGCCGAGAACGTGTGGTTCCTGGTGCACGGTGAGCAGCCGCTGCCGCCGCGCGAGAAGCGCGACGAGACGTCGAGCACCGACCACGTCTGATACTACGCTGCAACAGCGTAAACGCGTCCGGGGGCCCCTGTCGGCATGACAGGGGCCTTTTGTTTGCGCGCGATCCAGGCTTTCATCCACGCATGGCGTGGATCTACTGGAGAGCGGCAAACCTCACGAAAATTTGAGGTCTCGGCGAGAATTCCTTGAGTACGATCGCAGCATCATCGTTTCACCCCGGGCGCCTGCCCACCACCCAAGGAGTACGACCGATGAGCAGTTCCAACAAGACCCTCTCCCTGCTGACCGCCACCGCACTGGCCGCAGGCCTGGGCGTGACTGCCAGTGCTTCGGCCCTGAGCATGACCGACCTCGCCCAGGGCTACCTGGTGGCCGGCCAGGCGGCCAAGGCGGGTGATGCAAAGGCCGCCGACAGCAAGGCCGGTGACGCCGCCAAGCATGCCGAGGGCAAGTGCGGTGCCGACGGCAAGAGCGCCGAAGGCAAGTGTGGCGCCGACAAGGGCAAGGCCAAGGCCGGCGCGGGTGCCGAAGCCAAGGCCAAGACCGCCGGCGACAAGAAGGCCGCCGAAGGCAAGTGCGGCGAAGGCAAGTGCGGTGCCAAGCACTGACGCTGCCGCCAGCGTCGTCCACCCACGGCTGCCGCTGCCTGCGGCGGCCGTCGGGCTGGGCCTGCGGCGTGCGCTGCTGCAGGACCTGCACGACGCCCCGGCCGGCGATTTTGACTTCCTGGAATGCGCGCCGGAAAACTGGATCAACGTCGGCGGCCCGGCCGGCGATGCCCTGGAGGAACTTGCCCGGCGCCACCCCTTGAGCTGCCACGGCCTGTCACTGTCGCTCGGCGGCAGCGCCGCGCTGGATACCCAGCTGCTGCGGCAGGTCGGCCGTTTCCTCGAGCACCACCGCGTGCCGCTGTACAGCGAGCACCTGAGTTACTGCAGCGACAACGGCCAGCTGTACGACCTCCTGCCGATTCCCTTCACCGACGAAGCCGTGCGCCATACCGCCGCGCGCATCGCCCGCGTGCAGGACCTGCTGGGCCGCCGCATCGCGGTGGAGAACGTGTCCTATTACCTGGCCCCGCACCCGGCGATGGACGAACTGGCCTTCACCAACGCGGTGCTGGCCGAGGCCGACTGCGACCTGCTGCTGGACGTCAACAACGTGTACGTCAACGCCTGCAACCATGGCTACGATGCCGACGCCTTCATCGCCGGGCTGCCCGCGCAGCGCATCGTCTGCCTGCACGTGGCCGGCCACCTGGACGAGGCGCCCGACCTGAAGATCGATACCCACGGCAGTGCGGTGATCGACCCGGTGTGGGCGCTGCTGGAGCGCAGCTACGCCCGTTTCGGGCCGCGCCCGACCCTGCTGGAACGCGATTTCAACTTCCCGCCCTACGCCGAGCTGCAGGGCGAGCTGCGCACCATCCGCCGGCTGCAGGGCACACCGCGCGGGGTCGCCCATGGCTGACGCGCCCGAGCGCCTGCGCGCGCAGCAGCATGCATTCACCGCGCACCTGCGCGACCCGCAGCAGGTGCCCGCCCCCGCCGACCTCGACCCGCGGCGGGTGGCGGTCTACCAGCGCCTGCTGTCCAACAACCTGCTGGGCCTGCTCGGCAACAGTTTCCCGGTCTGCGTGCGCCTGCTCGGCGAAGCGGCGTGGGCCGATCTGGTCCGCCACTACTTCGCCCACCACCGCGCACGCACGCCGCTGTTCACCGCGGTGGCGGCCGAGTTCGTGCACTGGCTGCAGGCACAGCCCGAGCTGCCACACCCGGCGCTGGCCGAGTTGGCCCACTACGAGTGGGTGGAAACCGATCTGTACCAGCGTGCGGCCGAGCCATTGCCGCCGGCCCCGGGCATCGACCCGCTGCAGGAACCGCTGCGCTGCTCACCGCTGGCCTGGCCGCTGCTGTACGCGTGGCCGGTCCACCGCCTCGGCGCCGATGACGCACCGGTCGCCCCTCCGGCAGAACCGACCGGCCTGCTGGTCCGCCGCGACGGCGATGGCGTGGTGCGCTTCGCCCAGCTCAGCCCGTTGGCCGCGCACCTGTTGATCCTGATCGACGAGGCGCCGGGAGCCACCGGCGGGCAGCAGCTGCAGCAGCTCGCCACCCTGCACCACCTCGACGCCGATGCGTTGATCGAACCCGGCACCCAGCTGCTGCAGCAGTTTCTGCAGGGCGGTGTGATCGGCCCGCTGCCCGCCGTGGCCTGATACCCCCAACGAGGAGTTCCCCCGTGATGAACACCCTGCCCCTGGCCGCCGTGCGCGGCCAGCTGGATCGCTGCGGCCCGTGGTTGGCGCCGCTGGGCCTGCGCCTGCTGCTGGCCTGGGAATATTTCGAGTCCGGCCGCGAGAAGCTGCTGGGCGAGAACTGGTTTGCCGAACTGCAGGGCGAGTTCCCGTTCCCGTTCGACCTGCTGCCCGCCGGCGTGAACTGGCAGCTGGCGACCTGGTTCGAGCTGGCCGGCGCGGCCTGCCTGCTGTTCGGGCTCGGCACCCGCTTCGCCGCGGCGAGCCTGCTGGTGCTGACCGTGGTGGCCACCTATGCCGTGCACTGGCCGATGCACTGGCATTCGCTGGGTGATCTGGCGATGGGCTATGCGATCAGCGACCAGGGCTTCGGCAACTTCAAGCTGCCGGTGCTGTTCATGGCGATGCTGCTGCCGCTGCTGTTCAACGGTGCCGGGCGCCTGAGCGTGGACGCGTGGCTGGCCGGCCGGGCGATCGCGTCCCGGTAGTCGCCAACCTCGGTTGGCGGTTGTTCCGCATGCCAACCAAGGTTGGCATGCACCGGTCCGGCGGCCAGCCCGTTACACGCCGATACGCACCGAAACCGCGCAAAAGGCCTATTTAATCGCCTATTCATAAAAAAAATCCGATGCTGGATCCGTGGCCTCGATGACCACGTCCTTCCCCCGGAGTTGCCCCATGAAGCGCCTGATTGCTGCCACCCTTTCGCTGACCCTGCTGGCCACCGCCGTCTCGCCCGCGATGGCCGCTCCCTATGGCGCCGGTGGGCGCGACGACCACCACGGCCACAAGGATCACCACGACGACCGTCGCGATCCGCCCCGTCGCGGCCACAAGCTCGCCCGTGACCACCGCGGCGAACAGGTCCGCGATTACCGCCATCATGGCCTGCACGCCCCCGCCCGCGGCCAGGAATGGCGCAAGATCGACGGCCGCTACGTGCTGATTGCCGTGGCCACCGGCGTCATCGCCGACGTGGTGCTGGCACGCCACTGACCCGTGCACAGCGTCCCGGCCATGCGATGCGTGGCCGGGCGCTCAGGGTCGCTCTGCTAGAATCCGCGCATGACTGACCCCACCCCCGCAGCTGACGCCGCCCCTGTTTCCGTAATTCCGATGGCGCAGCGCGCGATGTCGCAACGCTTCCGCGGCTTCCTGCCGGTGGTGGTGGACGTGGAAACCGGGGGCTTCGACAGCCAGCGCAACGCGCTGCTGGAAATCGCCGCCGTGCCGATCGAGATGGACGAAAACGGCCTGCTCTACCCCGGCCAGACCGCCAGCGCCCACGTGGTCCCCGCCGAAGGGCTGGAGATCGACCCGAAGTCGCTGGAAGTGACCGGCATCATCCTCGACCACCCGTTCCGGCTGGCAAAGGAAGAAAAGGCGGCGCTGGACCACATCTTCACCCCGGTCCGCGCAGCGATGAAGAAGTACGGCTGTCAGCGCGCGATCCTGGTCGGGCACAACGCCCATTTCGACCTGGGCTTCGTCAATGCCGCCGTGGCCCGCACCGGCCACAAGCGCAACCCGTTCCATCCTTTCAGCGTGTTCGACACGGTTACCCTGGCCGGTATCGCCTATGGGCAGACGGTGCTGGCGCGCGCGGCCAATGCCGCAGGCCTGGGCTGGGATGCGAACGAGGCGCACAGCGCGGTGTATGACACCGAGCAGACCGCACGGTTGTTCTGCACCATCGCCAACGCCTGGCCGCGGTAGATCCACGCCTGCAGTGCGGACCAACGGTCCGCCCCCACCAACCAAATGGCGATTACCCGATGCTGGTGCGGTCGCGGCCGTCGCTCTTGGCGCGGTACAGCGCGCGGTCGGCGCGCTGGTACAGCAGCGCCGGGGTGCGGTCGTCGTTGGCCAGTTCCACCAGGCCCGCGCTGAAGGTCACCCGCAGGCCCTTCACCCCGGCCCAGTCCGGATGGTCATGGAACAGGCCGCGCAGGCGTGCGCAGACCTGCGCCGCTTCTTCCAGGCGCGTGTCATTGAGCAGCAGCGCGAACTCTTCGCCACCGGTACGCGCCGGCAGGTCCG
Source organism: Pseudomonadota bacterium (assembly GCA_023423675.1). GTDB lineage: Bacteria > Pseudomonadota > Gammaproteobacteria > Xanthomonadales > Xanthomonadaceae > Stenotrophomonas. The sequence continues at coordinate 7,762 of JAFAFD010000456.1, forward strand.
AATCGCGGCAGGCCGCGGCGATCACTTCGGCCACTTCCTTCAGTACGAGGTCGCCGATGCTGTGGCTGTAGGTATCGTTGACGTACTTGAAGTGATCGATGTCCAGCACCACCAGGCTCAACGGATGGCCGCTGCGCTGCGAGCGGGCGAAATCGCGCGACAGCGTCTCGTCGAAGCCGCGACGGTTGGCCAGGCCGGTCAGCGCATCCTCGCGGGCCTGCCGCTCGAACGCCTCGGCCTGCCGCGCCAGGCGCTCGGCCAGCTCGGTCTTTTCCTGGTTCAACGCCTGCAGGTGCACGGTCTGCGCCTGCAGGTCGAAGGTTGCTTCATCCACCCGCCGGGCCAGGCGCAGGTTGCTGGCCTTGTACTGCTGCAGCAGGAACCGGTACAGCGCCACCAGCGCGCCCAGCAGCAGCAGGCCGATCAGCGCCTGCACGCTGTGCCGCTGCCACCAGAACGGCTGGATGGTGAAACTCCACACCGCTTCCTGCTGGCCCCAGGCACCGCCCGGATGCGAGGCCGCAACGTGCAAGGTGTAATCACCCGGCGGCAGGCCGACGAACTCGACGCTGCGCTGCGGGCCACGCTCGACCCAGCCGGCGTCCAGGCCTTCCAGCCGTGTGCGGTAACGGATGCGGTCTGACATCAGGTAGCTGAGGCCGACGAAGCTCACCGCCAGCCGGCGCCCGCCGGGAATCAGGTTGCGTTCGGGACCTTCCCAAAGCACCGGCGCGCCATCGACCTGCACGTTCTCGATCGCCGCCGGCGGCGCTGGGCGTTCGCGGAAGCGCTGCAGGCGCTGCGGGTCGACCGTGCTCAGGCCTCCAGCGGTAACTACCCAGAAGCTGCCATTCTGGCGCAGGATCGCCGAGGGTCCGGAACTGCCATTGGCCTGCGCGTTGGCCATGCCGTCGATCTCGTTGTATCGCTCCACCGCCACCCGCGGCGTGCGGCCATCAGCCACGGCGTTCAAGGTCGCCATGTCGGTGCGCAGCACGCCGCGGTTGCTGCTGATCCACACATTCCCCAGCCGGTCGGGCACCAGCTGGAACACGGTATCGACCGGCATGCCCTGCTCCAGGCCGACCCGTGACAGGCGATCCTTGTACCAGCGGTACAGGCCACGGTCGCTGCTGATCCACATCGCGTCGCCGATCTGGTGGAAGCCGAACACGCTGCGGCCGCCGCCCATTGGTGCCAGATCGATGGACTGCACATGGTCGCCGCGCAGCACGCGGATGCCCTCGATGGTGCCGATCCACAGGTTGCCCTGATGATCGTGTTCCAGCGCGGTGATCAGACCGCCCGGCATGCCGGGTACGTCGGACACCTGCACGCGTTCACCCTCGATGCGTACCACTCCCTTCTGTGTGCCCGCCCAGACCACGCCGGCTGCATCGATGCTGATCGCACGGATGTTGCCGCCCGGCATGCCATCGGCCACATCGTAGTTGTGGCGCAGGCTGCCATCGACGCGCAGGCGGTACACGCCATCGCCGAAGGTGCCCACCCAGAGATCACCCTCAGGGCCTTGGGCCAGGCTGAGGACCGACGGCGCCTTGCCACCGCGGTTGTGCAGCGGCATCGGCCGGAAGCGGCCATCGGCGGTCTGCTGGTCCAGGCCGCTGGCGCTGCCCACCCACAGCCGGCGGTCGCGGTCCTCGAACACGGTGCGCACGTAGTCACCGCTCAGGCCATCGCGCTCGGTGTAGCTGCTGAACAGCGTTTCGCGCAGGCGGTACAGGCCACCGTTGGCGCCGACCCAGATGCTGCCCTCGGCGTCCTCACGCAGGCTGACCACCCGCCCGCCGGGCAGGTTCAGGCCGGCCGGCAGGCGTTCCAGGCCGTGGCTGGAGATGCGCAGCAGGCCCTGGTTTTCGGTGCCCAGCCAGAGGTCGCCGTGGCGGTCCTGCAGCATCGCGGTCATGTGCAGCTGGCCGGGCAGGCTGTGCACCAGCACCAGGCGGTCATCCTCGACCCGGTACAGGCGCTCGCCCGCCACGATCCACAGGGCGCCATCGGGTGCGCGATAGGGCCAGGTCAGGCCCTTGTCCACGCCCCACTCGGCCGGCGCACGCTTGAGCTCGCCATCGTTGTCGCGCAGCACCAGGCCGTCGAGGGTGCCGATCCAGACCCGGTCCTGGGCGTCGACCACCAGCTTGGTGAAGCTCATCGCCAGCGGCAGGTCCGGCGGCGGCGGCTGGTAGACGATGCCGGTTTCCGGGGTCAGGTAGCCGATGCCCTTGCCTTCGTACAGCAGCCACAGTCGCCCCTGGCTGTCCATCTGCATCGACTGGATCAGCACTTCCGGGGTGTTGGCCTGGTGTTCCCAGACCCGCCACTGGCCGGCGTTGCTGCGGTAGGTCACGTTGCCGCGCGAATCACTGATCCACAGGCCGCCCTGGCGGTCCACCAGCAGCGCGCCGATGCCGTTGTCGCGCAGGCCCGGCCGCGTGCTGCGGTCGAACACGGTGAAATCCAGGCCGTTGTAGCGCACCAGGCCTTCCCAGGTGGCGAACCACAGGTGGCCCTCGGGCGTCTGGGCGATGTCCCGCAGCGAGTTGTGTGGCAGGCCATTGCGCGAGGTCCACACGTCGATGGCGTAATCGCGCAGCGGGGGCGCGACGGTCTGCGCCGCCAGCGGCGACGCCAGCAGCAGCAACAGCCACAGCACACCAAGCCGCAGCAGGCGACCGATGTGGTGTTCCGGGTGGCGCCCCGCCAGGCGCCTGCCAGCCCCCTGACCGCCCATTACTGCAACGGCAGCGGCCAGGTGCGGTTGCCGCGCAGGCCGACAGGCAGGAACAGGAACAGCCGGGCGGCACTTGGCCGCGCGCCGGTGTGAACAGGCTGGCTCATCGCGGGAACTGTGGGGAGATGGGGCGAATGATAGGCCAAACACCCCCCTCGGCGTCACCGCGGCGTGAAAGCCGGGGTCTGAGGCGGGGTCAGAGCCCTTACGCCTGCAGCGGAAGGGATCCGACCCGGGGTCGGATCCCTCTGCGCATGCAGAGGGCTCTGACCCCAGCTATCCGGACGCCTGACTCAGCGCCCGGCCACCGGGCTGCCCGCCGGCCACTGCACCACCGCTTCCAGTCCGCCCTCGGGGCGGTTGCGCAGCCACAGCCGGGCGCCATCCTTCTCGGCCAGGGCGCGGGCGATGGTCAGGCCCAGGCCGGCGCCGCCGGTCTGCCGCGAGCGCGAGGTTTCCACCCGCACGAAGGGATCGAACACTGCTTCGAGCTGGTCATCGGCCAGCCCCGGGCCGTCGTCGGCCACCACCACGGTGATGCCCCCGCCGCTGCGGTCCACCCGCACCCGCACGCGCTCGGCATACATCACCGCGTTGTCCACCAGGTTGGAGAACAGGCGGTGCATGGCCAGCGGCCGCAGCATCAGCACCGCGCCACTGGCGCCTTCGAAGGCCACGTCGGCGCCCGCCTCGGCGGTGTCCTCGACGATGCTTTCCAGCAGCGAATCCAGGTCGAGGGCAGCGCGCTGTTCGGCGCTCTCGGCGCTGCGGGCCAGTTCCAGGCCTTCGCGCACCAGGGCCTGCATCGCCGCCAGGTCGCCGATCAGACGCTCGCGCAGGATCTCGTCGGTCACGTTTTCCAGGCGCAGGCGCAGCCGGGTCAGCGGCGTCTGCAGGTCGTGGGTGATCGCCGCCAGCATCTGCGTGCGTTCGGCCAGGTGCCGCTGCAGCCGCTGCTGCATCGCGTTGAAGGCTTCGGCGGCGCGCTGCACTTCGCGCGGGCCGCGCAGCGGCAGCGGGTCGCGCTGCAGGTCGTCGCCCAGTTCCTCGGCGGCCGAGGCCAGTTCCTGCAGCGGCGCGCTGGCCATGCGCGAAACGACATAGGCCAGCACGGCGATCGCCAGCACCAGCAGGGTCAGGAACAGCGGGTCCACGGCCAGCACGCCGTTGTGCGCCACCGCTGGCGAATCCAGCGCCAGCTTCAGCGTGGTGCCATCGCTGAGGACCACGTCCACGGCCCGGCACTTGGGCGGGATGAAGGACGGGTCGCGTTCACGCGGCGGGCGCCGGTGGCCCGGCGGTGGCGGCGGCAGCAGTTCCTGCAGCTTGGGGATGCACGAGCGGAACGAGGTGAAGTGCACATGCGCGCGCGCCACCGGTCCGGGGCGGTCATCGAGCACTTCCATCAGCGCCGTATCGACGCGGCCCAGGCGTGCGCCGGGCTGCAGCGCGCGCACGCTCGGCCCGCCCATTTCCAGCAGGCGATCGCGCAGTTCCGGGTTGCCGTCGAGCAGGTTGACGTAGCCCTGCAGGCGGTCGGCGATGCGGTTGAGGTTCTGCCGCTCGAATTCCTGCTGGCGCTTGGACGTGGCCAGCATGGTCGCGCCGATCGCGGCCACCGACATGCCCAGCAGCAGGATCACGAACAGCCGCCCCACCATCGAGGCCAGGAAGTGGCGCAGGCGCTTGATCACGGCTTATTCCAGATTGACGGCCGAGGCCAGTACATAGCCTTCATTGCGCACGGTCTTGATCAGGCCGTCGGGTCCGCCATCGTCGGCCAGCTTGTTGCGCAGCCGGCTGACCTGCAGGTCGATCGCGCGGTCCTGCGCCTCGTAGTTGCGGCCGCTGCTGAGCGCCACCAGCTGCTCGCGCGAGAGCACCTTGTTGGCGTGCGCGATGAACACCCGCAGCAGGCGGAACTCGGCGCCGGACAGCACCACCACGCGGCCATCGGGGTCGACCAGGTGGCGGTGTTCCAGATCGAAGATCCAGCGCGAGAAGCGCGCGCGGCGCACCGCGAGCGGCTCCAGGTTGGCCGGCAGGGCCTCGGTCCGGCGCAGCACGTTGCGGATGCGCGCCAGCAGCTCGCGCGGCTCGAACGGCTTGGCCAGGTAATCGTCGGCGCCCATCTCCAGGCCCAGCACGCGGTCGATCGGCTCGGCGCGCGCGGTGAGCATGATCACCGGCGTGTTCGAGCGCGCGCGCAGGTCGCGGCACAGGGTCAGGCCATCCTCGCGCGGCAGGTTGAGGTCAAGCACGATCAGGTCCACGTGCTCGCGCTCCAGCAGCTGGCGCATGCTGGTGCCGTCGGCCGCGGTGCTGACCAGATAGCCGGCGCGGCCGAGCTGTTCGGCCAGCAGGGTGCGGATGTCATTGTCGTCGTCGACGATCAACAGGCGATGCATCGGGTTTTCAGTCTCCATGTCGCGATTTTCCCGTGTCGGGAGCTGAACCGCATCCTGTCCAGTACGTACCACTGTATCCACGCCGGGGCCGGATACCTGCAGTTACGCGTTTCGGCCGACAGTGTTACACACAGACACACCCCGAGGATTGAGCCTGCCTGCGCCCGATCTTCACAATGCCCACCAATGCCGCTGCGGCGGCCTGCCCGAGTGAAGCCCGCACGTGATCTCCCGCCTGTTGCCCGCGACCCGCCGGGGTCGCCTGATCGTGATTGTCCTGCTTGTCGTCATTGCTGCCGCGTGCGCCTGGTGGCTGCTGCGCAAGCCTGCCGCCCCGGCCCTGGCCACCAGCCCGGTCAGCCGCGGCGACATCGAACAGACGGTGGAAGCCACCGGCGTGATCGATGCCTACAAGCTGGTCAGCGTCGGTGCGCAGGCCTCGGGCCAGATCAAATCGCTGAAGGTGCAGCTGGGCGATACGGTGAAGGAAGGCGACCTGATCGCCGAGATCGACGCCACCACCCAGCAGAACCAGGTGCTCAACGCGCAGGCCTCGCTGGACCAGGTGATCGCCCAGCGCGCCGTGCAGCAGGCCAGCCTGCGCCAGGCCGAGCTGGACTTCGCCCGGCAGAAGGAGATGCTGGCCGCCGAGGCGACCTCGCGGCAGGAATACGATGCCGCCGAGGCCACGCTCAAGACCGCCCGCGCCCAGCTGCAGTCGTACGAGGCGCAGATCAAGGGCCGCGAAACCGAGCTCGGCACCGCCCGCGCCAACCTGGCCTACACCCGCATCACCGCGCCGATGGACGGCACCGTGGTCGCGGTGGTAGCAGAGGAAGGCCGCACGGTGAACGCCAACCAGACCGCGCCGACCATCGTCATGCTGGCGCGCCTGGACGTGGTCACCGTCAACGCCGAAGTCTCCGAGGCTGACGTGGTCAAGATCAAGGCCGGCATGCCGGTGTACTTCACCACCCTGGGCGACCCGGACCGCAAGTACCACGCCACGCTGCGCCAGATCAATCCGGCGCCGTCGTCCATTGCCAACGAAAGCTCGTCCAGTTCCAGCAGCTCGTCCAGCTCCAGTTCCAGCAGCGCGGTCTACTACAACGCCCTGTTCGACGTGGAAAACCCCGATGGCACCCTGCGCATCGACATGACCGCACAGGTCTCGGTGCTGCTGCAGCAGGCCAAGGGCGCGCTTCTGGTGCCGGCCGTGGCGCTGGGCCCGAAGACGCGTGACGGCGAGCGCGTGGTGCGCGTGGTCAACGAGCAGGGCCAGCCGCAGCCGCGCAAGGTCAAGGTCGGCATCAACAACGGCGCCTCCGCGCAGATCCTGTCCGGGCTGGAGGAAGGCGAGCGCGTGGTGGTCGGCGAAGGCGGTGCGGCCGCAGCCGGCAGCGGCACCGGCAACCGCAGCGGCGGCGCGATGCGCATGGGCCCGCCCGGTGGCATGGGTCCGCGCCGATGAGCACGACGGCGCCCCTGCTGCGCCTGCGTGACCTGCGCCGCGAGTTCCCGGCCGGCGAGGATGTCATCGCCGTGCTGCGCGACGTCAACCTGGACATCCATGCCGGTGAGATGGTGGCCATCGTCGGCCAGTCCGGCTCGGGCAAATCGACGCTGATGAACATCCTCGGCTGCCTGGACCGCCCGACGCGCGGCAGCTACCAGGTGGCCGGCCGCGAAACCGGAAAGATGGAGCCGGACGAGCTGGCCGAGCTGCGCCGCGGGCATTTCGGTTTCATCTTCCAGCGCTACCACCTGCTGGGCGACCTCGATGCGCGCGGCAACGTGGAAGTGCCGGCGGTGTATGCCGGCAGCCCCGGGCCGACCCGCAACGCGCGCGCCGAGCAGCTGCTGCAGCGGCTGGGCCTGCACGACCGCATGCACCACAAGCCGGGCCAGCTGTCCGGCGGCCAGCAGCAACGCGTGTCGATCGCCCGCGCCCTGATGAACGGCGGCGAGGTGATCCTCGCCGACGAACCGACCGGTGCGCTGGACACGAAATCCGGTGAGGAAGTGATGGCCATCCTCGGCGAGCTGCATGCCGAAGGCCACACCATCATCATCGTCACCCACGACATGAGCGTGGCCGAGCACGCCCAGCGCATCATCGAGATCCGCGACGGCGAGATCATCGCCGACCGCGCCAATCCGAAGGCGCCGGACTACCGTGCGCAGCGCCAGCCCAGCGCCGACGTCGCCCATGGCAGCAGCTGGCGCGCGGCCCGCGACCGCTTCACCGAAGCGTTCCGGATGGCGCTGCTGGCGATGAACGCCCATCGCCTGCGCACCTTCCTGACCATGCTCGGCATCATCATCGGCATCGCCTCGGTGGTGTCGGTGGTGGCGCTGGGCAACGGCTCGCAGCAGCAGATCCTGCAGAACATCAGCGCGCTGGGCACCAACACCATCGACGTCTACCCCGGCCGCGGCTTCGGTGACATGCGCTCGGCGCGCGTGCAGACGCTGAAGGCCACCGATGCCGATGCGCTGTCGCAGCAGAGCTACGTGGACAGCGCCACGCCCAGCGTGTCGACCTCGGTAACCGCGCGCTACCGCAACCAGTCGGCGACGGCACAGATCAGCGGCGTCGGCGAGCAGTATTTCCGGGTGAAGGGCGTGACCCTGCTCGACGGCAGCTTCTTCGACACCGATGCGATCCGCGGGCTGGCGCAGGTGGGGGTGATCGACGAGAACACGAAGACCCAGTTCTTCCCCGACAGCGACCCGATCGGCCAGGTGATCCTGCTGGGCAACGTGCCGGTGCGCGTGGTCGGCGTGGCCAAGAAGCAGAGCTTCGGCTTCGGTGGCAGCACCAGCCTGGGCGTGTTCGTGCCCTACACCACGGTGATGTCGCGCATGCTGGGGCAGAGCTACGTCTCCAGCATCACCGTGCGCGTCAATGATGAAACACCGATGGATGCCGCTCAGGAGGCCATCACCCGGCTGCTGACCCTGCGCCACGGCACCGAGGATTTCTTCCTCAGCAACAGCGCCGAGATCCGCGAGACCATCGAGCAGACCACCCGCACGATGACCCTGCTGATCGGCGCCATTGCCGCCATCGCTCTGCTGGTCGGCGGCATCGGCGTGATGAACATCATGCTGGTGTCGGTGACCGAGCGGACCCGCGAGATCGGCGTGCGCATGGCCGTGGGTGCGCGGCAGAGCGACATCCGCCAGCAGTTCCTGATCGAAGCGGTGCTGGTGTGCCTGATCGGCGGCCTGCTCGGCATCGGCCTGGCACTGCTGCTGGGCGTGCTGATCGGCCACTTCTCCAGCAATTTCCAGGTGGTGTTCTCCACTGCCTCGATCATCGCCGCGTTTGCCTGCTCGACCCTGATCGGCGTGGCGTTTGGATTCCTGCCGGCACGCAATGCCGCCCAGCTCGACCCGGTGGAGGCCCTGGCCCGCGAATGAAGATGATGACCCGACTGACCTCCCCTGCCCCTTCGCGCCTGCTGCTGGCCGGCGCCGTGCTGCTCGCCCTGTCCGGCTGCGCCTCGGTGGGCCGCTACCCGACCGAAGACCCGGCCGTGTCCGCGACCTATGGCCGCGGCGATGCCACCCTCAACGCGCCGGCCGATGACCCGCGCAGCAGCCTGGACACCCCGGGCCGCGACGTCCGCCAGGACACCTGGTGGACCGGCTTCGGTGACGAACGCCTGGACCGCCTGGTGGCGCAGGCCCTGGCCGCCAACAGCGACCTTGCTGCCGCCGGCCTGGCCGTGCAGCGCGCCCGCCTGCAGGCCGGCCTGGCCAGCAACGCGCTGTGGCCGCAGCCGTCCTCGTCCGGCGTCAGCGCCAGCGGCAGCCGTCCGACCGACCAGGCCGCCGACTGGAGCCGCGGCTATTCCACCGGCGTGTCGCTGTCGTGGGAGGTGGATCTGTGGGGCCGCCTTCGGACCGCGCGCGACATCGCCCGCTGGGAAGCCCAGGCCAGCGAGGAGGACCGGCAGAACACCGCCCTGCTGGTGATCGGCGATACGATCAGCCAGTACTGGACGCTGGCCTACCTCAACCAGTCCATCGCCAGCGGCGAGGCCAACCTGCAGCGCCTGGAGCGCACCCGCGACCTGGTGCAGGCCCGCTTCGACGCCGGTGCGGTCTCCCGGCTGGAAGTGCGCCAGGCCCTGCAGAACCTGGAATCGCAGCGTTCGGCGCAGAGCGCGCTGGAACAGCAGCGGGTGGAAGTGCGCAACGCGTTGACCGTGCTGCTGGATGGCACCCCGTGGCCGCAGCAGGATGAGCCGCAGGACCTGCAGGCCGCCCGCAGCCCGGGCATCGACGAAGGCCTGCCGGCCGATCTGCTGGGCCGCCGCCCCGACCTGCGCGCGGCCGAGCTGCGCCTGCGCAACAGCCTGAAGACCATCAAGGTGACCGCCACCCAGTACTACCCGGCGCTGAGCCTGACCGGCAGCCTCGGCTCCAGTGCGACCTCGCTGGGGGATGTGCTGCGCAACCCGGTGGCCACGCTTGGCGCTGGCCTGTCGCTGCCCTTCCTCAACCTGCAGCGTGCGCAGCTGGACACCGACATCGCCGGTACCGCTTACCAGATCGCCGCGACCAACTTCCGCAAGACGCTGTACACCGCGCTTTCGGAAGTGGACAACGCGCTGTCCGCGCGCGAGCAGCTGGCGCGCCAGGTGGCCGCTTCGCAGGCCTCGTATGACCAGGCCGTGGAAGTGGAGCGCGCACAGGAAGTGCGCTACCGGGTGGGTGCTACCGACCTGCGTACCTGGCTGGAAGCACAGCAGACCCGGCGCGATGCCGAGCTGTCGCTGGCGCGCGTGCGGCAGAGCCAGCTGAACAACGACGTGACCCTGTTCAAGGCGCTGGGCGGCAGCGCGGGGTAAGGCCGGTAGGTGTCGACCTTGGTCGACACGCGACCTCTGTAGAGGCCAGCCCCTGGGCGGCGGG
>JAFAFD010000485.1 GCA_023423675.1 Pseudomonadota bacterium
GGGTAGGGCGGGCGGCAGGTGCGGAAGCGGGTGCGATCACGGGGGTTCCTGGAGAACGGGGGCGGCCCGGTCTCCACCGGGCTGCCAACAGGGATACGCAGGTCGGCCGCGAAAGCGGCCACATTCCTGTGCGGGAATCAGTTGAAGTGGTGGCAGACGGCCGCGATGTTCGTTGCCGTCGGCGCAGATCAGGCCTCCGTCACCCAGTGCGGGGCGCGCTTGTCGAGGAAGGCGCCCAGCCCTTCCTGGCCCTCGGCCGACACCCGCAGGCGTGCGATCAGGGCGGCATTGTCGCGATCCAGCGTGTCACGGTCGTGGCTGTCGCGGACCTGGCGGACCAGTTCCTTGGCCGAGGACGAGGCGATCGGGCCGGCCTTGTCCAGCAGGGCCAGCTGGCGCTGCACGGCGTCGTCCAGGCCCTCGGGCTCGACCAGCTGGTGGACCAGGCCGATGCGCAGGGCGGTTTCCGCATCGAAGTGCTCGCCGGTGGCGAACCAGCGGCGGGCCTGGCGCGGGCCGATGGCCTCGATCACGTAGGGCGAGATCACCGCCGGCAGCAGCCCAAGGCGGCTCTCGGTCAGGCCGAAACGGGCCGCGCTGGTGGCGATGGCGATGTCGCAGCAGGCGACCAGGCCGACGCCGCCGCCGAAGGCTGCGCCGTGGACCCGGGCCAGGGTCGGCTTGGGCAGCTCGTCGAGGGTGCGCATCAGCCGCGCAAGCGCCAGCGAATCCTCGCGGTTCTCGGCCTCGCTGGCGGCGGCCATGCCGCGCATCCACTGCAGGTCGGCACCGGCGGAGAAGGACGCGCCGTGGCCGGCCAGCACAACCACCCGTACCACCGGGTCGCGGCCGGCGGCTTCCAGGGCAGCGGTCAGGCGGGCGATCAGGCTCGCGTCGAAGGCATTGTGCAGCTCCGGCCGGTTCAGCCAGAGGGTCAGGACGGCGCCATCGCGCTCGATCAGCAAAGCATCGTTCATGGGATTCCGGGGGTTACTTCATACCTGTATGGATCATAGCGGGCCATGGGTCACGGGCCATGACGCGACGCGGGAATGTTAGAATCGAGAACCATTTACATCCAGCTGAGATCGCGCTAGATGACGCTGTCCGAACTGCCCCTGCATACCCCGGCCGTGGTCGATTCCGTGCAGGATCTGCACGCCAACGATGCCATCGCCCGTCGCCTGCGCGAGCTGGGCTTCGTCAAGGGCGAGGAAGTGCGCCTGGTGGCCAAGGGGCCGGTCGGCGGTGAACCGCTGCTGGTGCAGGTCGGGTTCACCCGTTTCGCGCTGCGTATCAGTGAAGCCAAGCGGATCGTCATCGACACCGCCCGTGTGGAGTCCCGTGCATGAATGCTGCCGTCAACGCCGCTCCCCTGCGCATCGCGCTGGTCGGCAATCCCAACAGCGGCAAGACCGCGCTGTTCAACCAGCTGACCGGCAGCCGGCAGAAGGTCGCCAACTACACCGGCGTCACCGTCGAGCGCAAGGAAGGGCGCCTGCGTGCGCCGTCCGGCCGCGAGTTCGCCGTGCTCGACCTGCCGGGCGCCTACAGCCTGCAGCCGGCCAGCCTGGATGAGGCGATCACCCGCGACCTGTGCCGGGGCTTCTACCCGGGCGAGGCCGCGCCGGACGTCCTGCTGTGCGTGATCGACGCCACCAACCTGCGCCTGCACCTGCGCTTCGCGCTGGAGCTGCGTGAGCTGGGCAAGCCGATGGTCATCGCGCTGAACATGGTGGACGCGGCCCAGCGCCGTGGCATCCGCATCGACGTGGCCGCACTGGAGCGCGAGATCGGCGTGCCGGTGGTGGAAACCGTGGCCGTGCGCAAGCAGGGCGCCAAGGCCCTGGTCGACCGCCTCGATGCGATGGTGCCGCACCTGGATGCGCCGCTGGCCGGCGTCGAGGGCGGCATCGATTACCACGCCAAGGTGCGCAGCATCCTTGCGGCGGCCGTCAGCATGCCGGCGCGCACCGCGAAGATCGACGACACCCTGGACCGCTGGCTGCTGCACCCGGTGTTCGGGCTGATCACCTTGGTGGTGGTCATGTTCCTGATCTTCCAGGCGGTGTTCGCCTGGGCCACGCCGCTGATGGATGGCATCGAAGCCGGCTTCGGCTGGCTGGGCGAATTCGTCGGCGGCGTGCTGCCCGAAGGCCCGCTGACCAGCCTGCTGACCGACGGCATCATCGCCGGCCTCGGCGGGGTGGTGGTCTTCCTGCCGCAGATCCTGATCCTGTTCGCCTTCATCCTGGCGCTGGAGGAGTCCGGCTATCTGCCGCGCGCGGCCTTCCTGCTCGATCGCATGATGGCGGGCGCGGGCCTGTCGGGCCGTTCCTTCATCCCGCTGCTGTCCAGCTTCGCCTGTGCGGTGCCGGGCATCATGGCAACCCGCAGCATCCAGGATCCGCGTGATCGCCTGGCGACCATCCTGGTGGCGCCGCTGATGACCTGCTCGGCACGACTGCCGGTGTACGCGCTGCTGATCGGTGCGTTCATCCCGGCCGGCAAGGTCGGCATCTTCAACCAGCAGGGCCTGGTCCTGTTCGGCCTGTACGTGGCCGGCATCCTCAGCGCGCTGGTGATGTCGTGGGTGATGAAGAAGTGGCGCCGCGACAAGAGCGAGCATCCGCTGATGCTGGAGCTGCCGTCCTACCGCCTGCCGCACGTGCGCGACCTGGCCGTGGGCCTGTATGAGCGCGGCATGATCTTCCTGCGCCGGGTGGGCGGCATCATCCTGGCCCTGACCATCCTGCTGTGGGTGCTGCTGACCTTCCCGGGCGCCCCGGCCGACGCCACCCTGCCGGCCATCGATTACAGCTACGCCGGCCAGATCGGCCATGCGATGACCGCGATCTTCGCGCCGCTGGGCTTCAACTGGCAGATCTGCATCGCGCTGATCCCGGGTCTGGCCGCGCGCGAAGTGGCGGTGTCCTCGCTGGCCACGGTCTACGCGCTGTCGGCGGCCGATGACGATGCGGCCATCTCGGCGCTGTCGCCGGTGGTGGCCGATGGCTGGTCGCTGGCCACCGGCCTGGCGCTGATGGTGTGGTTCATCTACGCACCGATGTGCATTTCGACGCTGGCCACCATCAAACGCGAAACCAATTCGTGGAAGACGATGGGCTTCTCGGCGCTGTACCTGTTCGCGGCGGCCTACGTGGCGGCACTGATCACCTACCAGGTGACCGTGGCGCTGGGAGGCGGCTGATGGACGCCGGCCTGCTGATCCAGTACCTCATCGTCGCGGTGGCCGTGCTGGCCAGCGTGTGGGTGGTGATGAAGAAGCAGTTTCCGGGTACCACGCGCAGGCTGCGCAGCACGCTGGCACTGGCCCTGCTGAAGCCGGGCCGCGCGGCCTGGATGCAGGGTCTGGGGCGGAAGATTGCGCCCCCGGCCAGCGGCGGTGGTGGCGCCTGCGGTGGCTGCGACAGCTGCGGGCCGACCAAGAAGTAGAGCCGGGCCATGCCCGGATGTTTTACGAGGGGCCCATCCACGCATGGCGTGGATCTACTGGACGGTTCTGCACGCTGCCGCTAGCCTGCGTGCATGAACCAGACTCCCCTGCGATTGCTCATCCATGGCGCTTCCGGGCGCATGGGCCAGGCCCTGCTGCGCCTGGCTGCCGAACACCCCGAAACCCTGCAGGTCGTGGCCGCTGTGACCGGTCGCGCACCGGCCCAGCGCGTGATCGAGGGCGTGCCGTACTTCGCCGCCAGCGAGCTGGCAGGCGCGCCGGCGTTCGACGTGGCCATCGACTTCAGCCTGCCTGAAGGCTTCGACCCGATGCTGGCGCTGTGCGTGGAGCGCGGTGCGGGCCTGGTGTCCGGCACTACCGGCATTTCCAGCGCGCAGCGGCAGGCGCTGGAGGCAGCCGCGGGCGCGATCCCGCTGGTCTGGGCGTCGAACTTCAGCCTGGGTGTGGCGGTGCTGGATGAACTGGTCGAGCGCGCTGCACAGGCGCTGGCCGGCTGGGACTGCGACGTGGTCGAGTCGCACCACACGCAGAAGAAGGATGCGCCGTCGGGTACCGCGCTCACTCTGGGCGCGGCTGCACAGCGGGGCGGGGCGGAGCCGCACTACGCCAGCCTGCGGGCCGGCGACATCGTCGGCGAGCACCTGGTGCAGTTCACCGGACTGGGTGAGCGCATCGAGCTGGTGCACCGCGCGACCAACCGCGACATCTTCGCCCGCGGCGCGCTGTTTGCCGCCCGCCAGCTGCAGGGGCGGGCGCCGGGCAGCTACCGGGTGCGGGACCTGCTGGACGGTCCCCGTTAACCGGTAGCGCCGGGCCATGCCCGGCGGCCT
>JAFAFD010000024.1 GCA_023423675.1 Pseudomonadota bacterium
ACAAGGCAGAGAGCGAGGAAGCCTTCGCTCGCACGCTGAATGCCACGACCCCGGCTGCCATTGCCAGCGTCGCGCATGAACTGGGCGCCTTGATGGTGCACTACTCCACCGATTACGTCTTCGACGGAAGCGGCGCCCGACCTTGGCTGGAGAGCGATGCACCCGGTCCCCTGAGTGTCTACGGCCATACCAAGCTGGACGGTGAGCGCCAGGTGGCGCAGCAATGTCCGAACCATCTGATCTTCCGTACCAGTTGGGTCTATGCGGCCAGAGGTGGCAACTTCGCCAAAACCATGTTGCGGCTGGCGCGGGAGCGTGAGCGCCTGACCGTCATCGACGACCAGTTCGGTGCACCCACCGGCGCTGAACTGCTGGCCGACGTCACGGCGCATGCCGTGCGCGCAACGCTTGCCGACCGCGCCAAGGCGGGCCTCTACCACGTGGTCGCCAGCGGCGAAACCCATTGGCACGGCTACGCGCGGTTCGTGCTGCAACAGGCCGAGGCAGCAGGCCTGTCGCTGAAGGCGTCATCTGAGCGTGTGGACGCCGTGCCCACCAGCGCCTTTCCCACGCCGGCGCGCCGGCCCCACAACTCGCGTCTGAACACCGACAAGTTCCAGCGCACGTTCGGCCTCGTTCTGCCTCCTTGGCAAGCCGGCGTGGCGCGGATGCTGCGCGAAACGCTGTAACTCCGTCAGGACCACCATGAACCAACGCAAAGGCATCATCCTCGCCGGGGGCTCCGGCACTCGCCTGCATCCGGCGACGCTCGCCATCAGCAAGCAATTGCTGCCCGTCTACGACAAGCCCATGATTTATTACCCGCTCAGCACGCTCATGCTGGCCGGGATCCGCGACATCCTGATCATCAGCACCCCGCAGGACACGCCGCGCTTCGAGCAACTGCTGGGTGATGGCAGCCAATGGGGCATCCGCCTCCAGTATGCGGTGCAGCCCAGCCCGGATGGCCTGGCGCAGGCGTTCCTGATTGGCGAAGAATTCCTGGCGGGCAGTCCCTGCGCGCTGGTGCTGGGCGACAACATTTTTCACGGACACGACTTCGAGGATCTGCTGGACCACGCCATGCAGCGACAGCACGGCGCCAGTGTCTTCGCCTACCACGTGCTGGACCCGGAGCGCTATGGCGTCGCGGAATTCGATGTGGACGGCAAGGTGCTGTCCATCGAAGAAAAGCCGGTGGCACCCAAGTCGAGCTATGCGGTTACCGGTCTCTATTTCTACGACGGCGATGTGGTGGAACTGGCGCGGCAGCTCAAGCCATCTCCGCGGGGCGAACTGGAAATCACCGACTTGAACCGCCTGTATCTGGAGCGGGACGCACTGCACGTGGAAATCATGGGACGCGGCTACGCCTGGCTGGACACAGGGACCCACGAAAGCCTGCTGGAAGCAGGGCAGTTCATCGCCACGCTGGAGCATCGCCAGGGACTCAAGATTGCCTGCCCCGAAGAAATCGCCTGGCGGCGCGGGTTCATCGACAGCGTCCAGCTCGAGCGTCTGGCCAAACCTTTGTACAAGAGCGGCTACGGCAAGTATCTGGAGCGCATCTTGAAGGAACAAGTGCGGCCATGACCCGACAGGCGGGGAGCGTCGATCCCTGGAGCCAGCGCCTTCGTGAAGGGCTGCAGTTGCAGCAGCAGGGATTGTTTGACAAGGCTGAATCGATCTACCGCGACGTACTGGCCGAGCAGCCGCAGCACGCATTGGCTTGGCATCTGCTGGGCATTGCGAAGGCACATCAGGGAAGCTCCAGAGAAGCCCTGCGGTGTTTCCAGCAGAGTCTGCTGATATGGCCTGAAGACCCTGTCGCGTACCACAACCTGGGTAATGCTTTCAAAGACCTGGGCTGCTTCGAGCAGTCCCTCGAGGCGAGCGAACGGGCCATTGCGCGTCGGCCAGGGTACGCCGCAGCCTGGTCCAACAAGGCCGGCATGCTGCAAGTGCTGGGCCGCCATGCGCAGGCGTGCGCTGCCTACCGCAAGGTTCTGGAATTTTTGCCGGGTGATGCAGCCGCATTGGGTGGGCTCGCCCAATCACTTGCGGCATTGTGCGATTGGAAGGAACTGCAATCGGTTCGTCGGTTGGTGCTGAACCGCTTTACTGCCGGCCAGCTGGCGGCTTCGCCTTTCGACATGCTGTGGTTGTCTGGCGATCCATCGGAGCATCGCCGGTGTGCCAAACAATTTGCTGACGAATTGGTGGCATCCCACCGCATCCCGCTCAGCCCGGCCCCTAGCGCCTCCTGCGTCAAGGAAGGTTTCAACCGTCCTATCCGGGTTGCCTACTTATCCGCGGATTTTCACGAGCATGCGACGGCCTACCTGATGGCGCAGGTCTTCGAAATGCACGACAGGCTGCGGGTGAAGAGTTTCGCCTATTCCTTTGGTCAAGACTCGGACGATGCGATGAGACGGCGACTCCGAGCCGCATTCGATGAATTTCGCGAGGTGCGAGAACTCGCCGACGAGGACGTGGTTCAGCGGCTTCAGGAAGATGGAATCGATATCGTCGTGGATCTGAAGGGTTATACGCGCGGGGCGCGCACCGGGATTCTTCTGAGAAAGCCCGCCTCCATCGTGGTGAACTTCCTTGGGTACCCAGGGACGATGGGGCACCCGGCGTATGACTACATCATTGGTGATGCGGTGGTAACGCCTTTTGAGCATGAAGCACACTACGTCGAAAAAATTGTGCAGATGCCGCACTGTTATCAGCCCAATGATGGATTGCGAGCGATAAGCCCTGAGACGTGCCGGCGAAGTGACGAAGGTCTTCCCGCCGAGGGCTTTGTATTCGCTGCGTTCAACAACTCATACAAGATTACTCCTGAGCTGTTCGACGTCTGGATGCGGTTGCTGAGATCGGTACCTCAAAGTACGCTTTGGCTGATCAGCGACTCCGAAGACGTCACACGCAATTTACGTAGTGAGGCCGAACTACGTGGCGTGGCCGCCCAGCGACTTGTATTTGCTACCCGTAAGCCACTGGATAGTCATCTGGCCCGCCATCAACTCGCGGATCTTTTCCTGGACACGTTGCCTATTAATGCCCATACAACGGCAAGTGATGCCCTTTGGGCGGGCTTGCCGGTGGTGAGTTGTCTGGGTGACACGTTTGCAGGCCGTGTTGCCGCCAGTTTGCTCGACACGATGGAAATGCCAGAGCTGATCACACGCAGTCTGAATGAGTACGAAAGTCTGGCTCGGGAACTGGCACTGGATCCCGTACGCTTGCAGACCCTCAAAAATAGATTGATGCAGAAGAAATCCACTTCCGCATTGTTCGATGCGGCAGGGTTCACTCACGATCTTGAGTCCGCGTATGAGCAGATGATGAAATTTTATCTACAAGGCTCGGCTCCACAGCACTTCTCGGTCAAAGAAGTGCGGAGCCATGGCGCCGAGTAAGGTCATCGGTCCAACAAAGTGAATAGTCCATGAAAATTACCGCTACAAGCATTCCTGAAGTCCTTATCATCGAGCCCAAAGTTTTCGGCGATGCGAGAGGGTTCTTCATGGAGAGCTTTAATCAGAAGCAGTTTGATGAGGCAACCCGTAGTGAGTACCAGTTCGTGCAGGATAACCACAGCCGGAGTTCACGCGGGGTGTTGAGAGGGTTGCATTACCAAGTGCGTCAGCCGCGAGGGAAGTTGGTGCGTGTGGTAAGTGGCGCAGTGTTTGACGTGGCGGTAGATATCCGGAGAAGTTCACCCACCTTTGGTCAGTGGGTGGGTGTGGAGCTCAGCGAAGAGAATCGTCGCCAACTGTGGGTGCCGCCAGGCTTTGCCCACGGCTTCGTCGTTCTCAGTCCCACGGCTGATTTTCTCTATAAGACCACAGACTACTACGCGCCTGAGTACGAGCGCAGCATCGCCTGGAACGATCCTGACTTGGCGATCGACTGGCATTTCGAAGGCACGCCCAGTTTGTCGGCCAAGGACATGAAGGGCGTGCCTCTGAGTCAAGCGGAAGTATTCGCCTGACGTTAGCCACCGTGCAGGGGTTGCCTAGTGACGGTGGCACGTCAATCAGTGGCCAGTCGCAGCCAGTGACCGTTGCACGGACTGGTAGAGATGGTCCGACCCGAACTTGGGATTGTCCGGGTCGAAGGAGAACATGTTGTGCCCTCGGGGAACCAGCGCACCGTTCCACCGCGGTTCGGCAAAGAAGGAA
>JAFAFD010000049.1 GCA_023423675.1 Pseudomonadota bacterium
TACATCGAGGCCATCACCGCCAGCAGCACCTGCGCGGTGCAGATGTTGGAGGTGGCCTTCTCGCGGCGGATGTGCTGCTCGCGGGTCTGCAGGGTCAGGCGGTAGGCCGGCTTGCCTTCGGCATCGATGGAGACGCCGATCAGGCGGCCCGGCATCGAGCGCTTGTAGGCATCACGGCAGGCCATGAACGCAGCGTGCGGGCCGCCGAAACCGAACGGCACGCCGAAACGCTGGCTGTTGCCGACCACGATGTCCGCGCCCCATTCGCCGGGAGCGGCCAGCAGGGTCAGCGCCAGCAGGTCGGTGGCCACGGCCACCAGGCCGCCGCGTGCATGCACGGCATCGACCAGCGCCTTGTAGTCGCCGACCTGGCCGAAGGTGTCCGGGTACTGCAGCAGCAGGCCGAAGGCCTCCGCTTCCAGTGCTTCGGCCGGGGTGCCCACGCGCAGCACGATGCCCATCGGCTCGGCGCGGGTGCGCAGCAGTTCCAGCGTCTGCGGGTGCACGGCGTCGTGCACGAAGAAGGTGTCCGACTTCGACTTGGCCGAACGCTTGGCCAGGGTCATCGCTTCGGCGGCGGCGGTGGCTTCGTCCAGCAGCGAGGCGTTGGCGATTTCCATGCCGGTCAGGTCGGCGCACAGGGTCTGGAAGTTGATCAGCGCTTCCATGCGGCCCTGCGAGATTTCCGCCTGGTACGGAGTGTAGGCGGTGTACCAGGCCGGGTTTTCCAGGATGTTGCGCAGGATCACGTTCGGCGTGTGGGTACCGTAGTAGCCCTGGCCGATGAAGCTGCGCAGCACGGTGTTCTTGTCGGCAATGGCACGGATCTTCGCCAGCGCCTGCACTTCGGTCATCGATTCCGGCAGCGCCAGCGGTGCGGGCGACTTGATCCTGGCCGGCACGATGGCATCGGTCATCGCATCCAGCGACGCATGGCCGACGACATCGAGCATCTGCGCGATCTCGGCATCGTTGGGGCCGATGTGGCGCTCGACGAACGCGGAATGATGCTCAAGCTCACGCAGGGAGGGGGTGTTCTGGGACATGGCGAAGGATCCGTCAGGAAAGGGCACACGCACGGGCACAAGCCGCCGGTTGGCGGTCTGCGGGGCGCCCCTCTGTCCTTTTGCCTGAGAGTTTAAAAGTGCGGCTGGCCGCAGCTTCGTGCCCCTTCGGCGCCGGATCGAACCGGTCTCTCCAGAGTTCTGTTACGGGTGGTATCGGGCCTGAGCGATTACGGGCGTTGCGCCTTCGGCAGCGGTGTTCCGCTTCTCCCACCATGTTGCCCGGCGATTATAGCCGGTTGCCGCGGCTGAACACGGGCCCGGAGCGGGGGCAGGACGCCTGCGGGCCTGAATGGCCGATGGCCCGGGCGTGCGTTTTGTGCAGCCATGCATGGCATCGGCTGCAATCCGGGCCTATGATGATCGAATCCTCGTATTCATCTGGCGTCGTCCCTGCTTCAGGGGATCGGCGCCCGCCGTGCGTGCCGCGCATGGCCCAGCCGGACGCTTTGCCGATGACCCCCGCTGTTGCCCCTTCCACCCGACGCATGGCCCTGCTGCTCGCAGGCCTGGCCATGTTCGGCCCGTTCTCGATCGACACCATCTTCCCGGCCTTCCCGCAGCTGGCCCAGCGCCTGGCGGTGGATGAAGTGGCCGTGCAGCAGACCATCAGCGTCTACCTGCTGTTCTATGCGCTGATGAGCCTGGCACACGGGCCGCTGTCCGATGCCTGGGGCCGCAAGCGGGTGATCCTCGGCGGCCTGGTGGTGTTCATCGGCGCCTCGGTCGGCTGCGCGCTGTCCACCGACCTGACCACGCTGCTGGTGTTCCGCGCGCTGCAGGGCCTGTCGGCCGGCGTCGGCATGATCGTCGGCCGCGCGGTCATCCGCGATCTGTACCACGGCCACGATGCGCAGCGGCTGATGAGCCAGGTGTCGATGCTGTTCGGCATCGCCCCGGCCATCGCGCCGATCATCGGTGGCTGGATCCTGCTCAGTGGCGCCGGCTGGCCGCTGATCTTCTGGTTCCTGGTGGTGTTCTCGCTGGTGCTGCTGGTGTGCACCGCGCGTTTCATGCCCGAAACCCACCCGGTGGCCGCTCGCGTGCCGCTGTCGCCGCGTGGCCTGCTGCGTGACTACGTGCGCATCGGCTTCAACCCGCGTTTCCTGCGCCTGGCCCTGGCCGGCAGCATCAACTTCGGCGGCATCTTCCTGTACATCGCCTCGGCGCCGGTGTTCGTCATGCAGCACCTGCACCTGGGCGAAGGTGGCTTCGCCTGGTTGTTCATTCCCACCATCGGCGGCATGACCACCGGTTCGTTCCTGTCCGGGCGCATGGCCGGGCGCACCACGCCCACCCGCCAGATCGGCATCGGTTTCACCCTCTGCGCGCTGTCGGTGCTCCTCAACGTGGGCTACGTCACCCTGGCCCCGCAGTTCGCCCTGCCGTGGGCGGTGCTGCCGATCTTCCTGGGCGGCATGGGCATGGCGCTGATCTTCCCGATCCTGGCGCTGGCCGTGCTCGACATGTACCCGCACCAGCGCGGCCTGGCGTCGTCGCTGCAGGCGTTCATCCAGCTGATGATCAGCACCGTGGTGGCCGGCCTGGTGTCGCCGCTGCTGAGCGGCAGCCCGCTGCACCTGGCCCTGGGCCAGGCCGCCTTCTTCGCCGGCGGCTTCGTGTTCTGGTACTGGGAACACCGCCGCGAGCGCGCAGTGCAGGCAGTGGCCACGGGCCATTGAGCAGCGCGCAGGGGCAGGGCGCTGCAACAGCGCCCAAGCTCTTGCGGCAGTGACCACGCGGACTAGGCTGGGGATTCCAGCCAGCCGCTGCACGGGTGCATGACGGCCAGCCGATCCGAAGCCGTCGCGAGGTACCCCCATGGCTGCGCAGCAGACCTACCGCCTGTTCGAGGTGGCGCTGAAGGAGCGCCGCGTCCTTTCCCCCTCCCTGCACCGCCTGGTGTTCACCGGCGCCGACGTGGCGCGGATGAAGACCGAGGGCCCGGACCAGCGGATCAAGGTGTTCTTCCCCTTGCCCGGCCAGTACGCGCCGGAGGTGCCCAGCGGCGAGGACTGGTACGCCCGCTACCGCGCCCTGGCGGACGACCAGCGCCCGCCGATGCGCACCTACACCCTCCGCCAGCTGCGCGCCGCGCAGGGCGAGGTCGACGTGGATTTCGTCCTGCACGGCGAGACCGGCCCGGCCTCGCGCTGGGCCGTGCACGCCCAGCCGGGTGACCGCGTGGTGCTGCTGGCGCCGGATGCCGACTGCGCCGAGAGCAGTGAGGGCTGGGAATGGAAGCCGCCGGCCGGGGTCGGCCAGGTGCTGCTGGTGGCCGACGAGACCGCGCTGCCGGCGGTGGCCGGCATCCTCGAGGAACTGGCCGCCCAGGTCGATCCGCCGCGCGTGCTTGCGCTGCTGGAAGTGGCGGGCGAGGGCGGAGCCATCGCTTTGAAGGCACCGCCCAGCGCCGAACTGGTGTGGTTGCCGCGCGGCCAGGCCGCCTACGGCCAGGCGCTGGTGGAGGCCGTGCAGGCACGGTTGGCTGCCTCGCCAGTGGTGGCGGGCGATGCGCTGGACGAGATCGACGTGGACGCGCAGATCCTGTGGGAGCAGTCCGATGCGGGCGTGGCCGGGCCGTTCTACGCCTGGGTGGCCGGCGAGGCGGGTGCGGTGATGGCGATCCGCCGTCACCTGGTCCGCGACTGCGGTCTGGACCGGCGTGCGCTGACCTTCATGGGCTACTGGCGGCAGGGCAGGGTGCTGGACTGAACCTGCATGGTTGGCACCCGTGAAACGGCGTCGTGGCCGGGGTGCGTTATCCTTGCGCCCCCTCGTAGCGGTATCGCCCCCCATGTCCACCACCTCCAAGACCCGCCGCGACCAGCGCCGCCGCCAGGAAGAAAAGGCTGCCAACAAGGCCGCCGCGCAGGCCTCGCCGGTGGAGCCGCATGCCGAACTGCGTGATGCGCAGCGCACGCTGCTGGCCGGCGTCGTGCGCCGCGATGGCGAATGGGTGCTGGGCATGGATGGCCGCATCGCCGGCCACAGCGAGAGTGCTGCACAGGTGCTGGCGCTGATCATGCAGGCCGGTGAACTGCACGAGCGCAAGGGCACGCCGGTGCGCCTGGTGTATTCCGATGCGCTGCGCGATGCCGCGCAGGCCGAGGCCAAGGAGAAGGGCCAGACCTTCGAGGAATACAAGGCCGAACTGGCCGCGGCGATGGCGGCGAAGAAGAACAACTGACGCCCATCGGGTAGCGCCGGGCCATGCCCGGCGAGCGCAGCGGTGCGATGAAAAGCCGCCGGGCATGAATCACTCTCACTGCCCGGCGAAAGGCTCCGCGCGCATTGCGATGCGTTCGCCGCAATGGCGCCCACCGGTCACGGGGCGCGGCCCGGCGCTACCGGAAACATCAGGGGCCGATCCTTGCGGACCCGCCCCTTCTTTCATTTCGCCGCCGGTGCCGCGCTGGCCTGCCAGCCGCACATCTGGCCCTGGTTCTGCTGCTTCAGCCAGTCGTTGACCGGGCTGAAGTACTCGATCATCGGGCCGGCATCGAGCTTGTCACTGCCGGTCAGCTCCTTCAGCGTGGCCTGCCACGGCTGGCTTGCGCCCTTGCTCAGCATCGCCCAGTACTTCTGCCCGGCTTCCTTGTTGCCGTAGAAGGTGCACTCATGCAGCGGGCCCTTGAAGCCGGCCGCGTCGCACAGGCCCTTGTAGAACTGGAACTGCAGGATGCGCGCCAGGAAGTAGCGGGTGTACGGGGTGTTGCCCGGCACGTGGTACTTCGCGCCCGGATCGAAGAACTCCTCGCCGCGGGTGCTGGCCGGGGCCACGCCCTGATACTTCGCCTTCAGGTCCCACCACGCCTTGTTGTAGTTGTCCGGGGTGATCGAACCATCGAACACGCCCCAGCGCCAGCGGTCGATCATCAGGCCGAACGGCAGGAACGATACGCCCGACAGGGCCATGCGCATCTGGTTGTTGATGACTGCCTCGCGGCTCTCGGTCGGCGCGTCCACCAGGCCGATCGAGCTCAGGTACTTGGGCGTCATCGCCAGCACGATGGTGTCGCCGATCGCTTCGTGGAAGCCATCGTTGGCACCGCCCTGGAACAGCGGCGGCAGCGGGTTGTAGGCCAGGTCGTAATAGATGTGGCCCAGCTCGTGGTAGATGGTGGTGAAGTTCTCTTCGTTCGGCTTGATGCACATCTTGGTGCGCACGTCGCCTTCCATGTTCATGTCCCAGGCGCTGGCGTGGCAGACCACGTCGCGGTCATCGGGCTTGATGAACTGGGTGCGTTCCCAGTACGACTGCGGCAGCGAGGGCATGCCCAGCGACACGTAGAAATCCTGCGCGCGTTCGGTCATCTGCTTGGCGGTGCGCAGTTCGGCCTCGCGCTGCGCCTTGTACTGCGCGGCGACGTTGGCGTCCTTGCCGGCCTTGGCCAGCGCCGCGCTCAGGTTGGCCTGGTACTGCTTTTCCAGCGCCGCGGTGATGTCCAGGCTGCCGGCACCCGGGTACGGTTCCAGCTGGTCCCACAGGTTGGACCAGTCCTGCTGCCACATGTTGCCCATCAGGTGCGCGGCGATCAGGCCGTTGCCCACTTCGGCCTTGTCCTTGCCGTAGGTTTTGTCCAGCTTGCCGCGCGCGTAGCAGTGCAGCTGCTCGTACATCGGCTTGACCTGTTCCCACAGGCGGTCGGTTTCCGGCCCGATCTGCTCCGGCGGCATGTCGTAGCCGCTGCGCCACATCTGCCCGGCATCGGTGAAGCCCATGCCCTTGGCGCCTTCGTTGATCAGGCTGACGAACTGCTGGTAGTCGCCGCGCATGCTTCTGGTGGTGCTGTGCCAGCCCTGCCAGGCATCGAGCTGCTTGTCGTAGTCGCGGCTGCGCGCCAGCACCTGTTCCAGCTCGCCGAGCTGGCGGCAGGAGTTGGGATCGTTGGCATCGGTGCAGTACTTGCCCGCGCCGTAGCTGCCTTCCATGCGGGTGGCAATCTGGGTCAGCTGGGCCAGCTTGGCCGGATCACGCGGTGCCGGCATCGAGGACATCAGCTTGAGCAGGTGGATGGCGCGCTTGCTGTCCTCGCTCATCGGCTGGCCTTCGAACTTGCCGGTCTGCTCGATCCAGCTGTTGAGCTGGGTCAGCGAGCGCTCGTTGGCCTTGGCGGCGATTCGTTCGGAATCGCTGTTGATGTAGGTGGAGGAC
Organism: Pseudomonadota bacterium; assembly: GCA_023423675.1. Lineage (GTDB taxonomy): Bacteria > Pseudomonadota > Gammaproteobacteria > Xanthomonadales > Xanthomonadaceae > Stenotrophomonas. The sequence continues at coordinate 6,223 of JAFAFD010000049.1, forward strand.
AGCCACTGTGCCGAGGTCATCTCCGGGTAGGCGGCC
>JAFAFD010000054.1 GCA_023423675.1 Pseudomonadota bacterium
CGACAGGATCACGTTCGATGACCGGGACTGACCCGAACACGCCGGTGCCGCCGGCATCGCCCATCCCGCCTCCCGCGCCTTCGCCGGCACCACCGGGGAGTGCGCAGTCAGCGCCCGAGCCGCTTGCAGGCGCGCAACGATCCCCTGCGGCCACGCCGGCATCAGGCCCGCGTCAAAAAGAACGCCCGCTGCTGCCGGTGTGGATCGGCGCGGCGGTACTGATGATCGCCGCCCTGCTCGGACTGTGGTACGCGTCGCGGCCGGCCCCGATCCCGCTGCAGGGCACGGTCGAGGCCGATGAAGTCAACGTCGCCACTAAGGCGTTCGCACGCGTGGAAACGCTGAATGTGCGCGAGGGCGATCTCGTCCAGGCGGGCCAGGTGCTTGCCACCTTGTCGAGCCCTGCGCTCGATCTGGGCGTCAACCAGGCCGAGGCCTCGCTGGACACCGCCCGTGCATTGGATGCGATCGCCAGCGCAGGCAGCCGCGCCGAGGATGTCGCGTCGTTGCGTGGCATTGCCGCCTCCAGCCGGGCCGCCGCCGATCTGGCCGCGGTGACGGCACGCCGCATGCAGCGCCTGCATGCCGAAGGCGTGGTCTCGACCCAGCGCCGCGACGAGGCCAACGCCGCACGGGTCGCATCGGCGCAGAACGCGGCCGCTGCGGATGCGCAGTACCGCAAGGCGTTGGCGGGACGCCGCGAGGAAACCCGCGACATCGCCGATACCCGGGCCGAGGCGGCGCAGCGTCGCCTGGACAGCGTGCGCGAGATGGAACGCGAGAAGGTGCTGGTGGCGCCGATCGCCGGCGAAGTCGCGCGGCGCCTGGTGCAACCCGGCGAAGTGGTGGCACCGGCGATCCCGGTGCTGCAGTTGCTGGATGTCGCGCATCCGCACGTCAACCTGCGCGTGCCGGAAACCCGGTACGACGGCATGGCGATCGGCCGCACGCTGACCGGCAGCGTGCCGGCGTTGTCCAACCGCAGCCTGCGCTTCAAGGTTAGTGCGATCTCCGCCGATGCCGGGTTCACCAGCGAGCGCGCCACGCGCCAGTCCGCCGGGTTCGATGCACGCAGCTTCCGCGTGACGCTGGAGCCGGTGGAGGCTGCCGATGCGTTGCGCCCGGGCATGAGCGTGTTGTTCGACTGGCCGCAGTGAACGCCTGGCGCGCGGCCGTGCGGCGCGAGCTGCGCTTCATCCGCGGCTCGCGCGTGGTGCAGTGTGCGCTGTTGGCAATGCCGCTGGCCAGCCTGGTGCTGGTGGCGGCCATGCTCTCGCGCGGTGCCTTGCAGTCCTTGCCGGTGGCCGTCGTCGACGAAGCCGGCACGCCGGCCAGCCGCGCGGTGCTGCAGGCTTTGGCCAGCCAGCCCGAGCTGCGCATCGCCCATGCGTATGCCTCCCGCGCGGAAGCGGACGCTTCCCTGCGCGATGGGCATGTCTGGGCCTATGTCGCGATCTCCCCGCGGTTCGGTGCGCTGACACCGCGCAGCGAGGTGCCGACGGTGCTGATCCGCTACAACGCCGCTTACTTGAGCGTGGGCTCGGTGCTGGAGCGCGTTCTGCTGCGTGCGGTGCAGGGCGCCAGCCGCGAGGTGCTGCAGGCCGCCGCGCGCGCGCATGGGCTGCAGGCGTGGTCGCCGCCGCAGGTGCAGACCAGCGTGCTGTTCAATCCCCAGGCGAGTTTTGAATGGTTCCTGCAGGCGTTGGTGCAGCCGGCGATCCTGCATCTGTTCGCCGCCTGCCTGGGCGTGTACGCGCTGCTGCGCGAACTGCAGGGGACCTCGCTGGCCCAGTGGCGGCAGCAGACCGGAGGTGGCGTCGCGTCGCTCGCGGGCAAGGCGGTGCCGTACCTGGTCGTGATGGCGCTGTGGGGCGCGGCGTGGTTGATCTGGTTGGTCGGCCTGCGTGGCTGGCGCATGCCCGGTTCCCTGTGGCTGGTGTGGCTGGCACAACTGGTCCTGTTCGCCGCCAGCATCGGCATCTCGTTCCTGCTGGTGGCACTCACGCGAAAGCCGGGGTTGTCGTTCTCGGTCACCGCGCTCTACGCCGGCTCGGCGCTGGCTTACTCCGGCGGCTCGCTGCCGCTGCAGGGCGCACCCGCCGTGGTGCGCGGCTGGAGCGAGGCGCTGCCGTTCACGCATTACTTGCGCTTGCAGATGGACCAGTTTCTGGGCACGCCGTGGCGGCACGACCTGCCGGCACTGTTGTGGCTGTGCACGCTGACGGTGGGCGCGACCGTCCTGGCTGCATGGTTTTCACGCAGGGAGCCGGCAGCATGAGCCTGCGGCGCGGCTTCCTCGATACCGTGCGCGGGATCGCCGGCGACTTCGACGTGTTCGCGTTGATCGTGCTGGCGGTGCTGCTCTACGGCATCTACTATCCCGCGCCGTATGCCCACCAGCATCCGGCCGGAGTCACGCTGGCGGTGGTCGATGAAGAGGACTCCGCGCTGACACGCGCGCTGGTGCGCCGCATCGACGCGCACGCATCGGTCGATGTCGCCACGCAGGCGCCTTCGTGGATGGCGGCGCGTGCGCTGCTGCTGGAGCGCCGCGCCGACGGCATCCTGCTCATCCCGCACGGGACCAGCCGGGCGGCCCTGCGTGGCGATCCGACGGGGATCGGCATCTGGGTCAACGGCACCCATCTCACCAAGGCCAAGGGCATCGGCAGTGCGATCCAGGAGGCCATTCGCGACGAACTGGGCGAGCGCCTGCAGGCCACGGGCCTGGTCGGGCGGCGCGTACTGCCGGTGGAAGTTCTTTCGCAGCCGATGTTCAATCCCGATCGCGGCTATGCCTTGTACATCTTCCCGGCGGTGACGCCGGTGATCCTGCAGCAGACCCTGCTGTTCGGCGTGGCGGTGCTGCTGGCGCGTCGCCGGGAACGCGGGCCACGCCTCAAGCAGCCTAGGGACGTGCTCGGCCGCTGGTTGGCGTTGACCGCGCTCTCCAGCGTGTTGTGCGCGATGTACCTGGGCTGGTTCTTCTTGATCCAGGACATTCCGCGGCAGGCCGCGTTGCCGATGCTGATGGCGATCTGCGTCGCGCTGGCGATGGCGATGTCGGCCTTCGCACTGGCCATCGGCGGATTGTTCAGGGACGTGGCCAGCGCGCTGCTGGTGCTGGTGCCGACCTCGTTGCCGATCTTCTTCCTGACCGGCGCCACCTGGCCGCGTGAGGCGATGCCGCCGCTGCTGGCCTGGCTGGGAGGGCTGTTGCCTGCGACCCACGGCAGCCGCGCGATCCTGCTGGCCGATGCGATGGGCGCCTCGGTGCAGGCCGTGGCCCGTCCGCTGGCACTGCTGGTGCTGCTGGCGCTGGGATACATTGCCGTCGCGATCGCGTTGGCAGGACGTGCCACCGCGGGCGGCGATCAGGCGGTGGAAGCGACCGGCGGGTAGCGCGCCTGCAGCATCGCGAATGCCGCGCGCAAGCCCTGCGCTTCGCCACCGGCTGGCTTGCCGGCGCGGTCGCTGTCGTTCCAGGCGTACACATCGACGTGCGCCCACGGCTGGCCGTTGGCAACGAAGCGCTCCAGGAACAGCGCGGCGGTGATGCTGCCGGCCATCGGCGTGCTGCTGCCATTGGCGATGTCGGCGATCCCGCTGGTGAGGTAACGCAGGTACGGGCGCCACAGCGGCATCCGCCACAGCGGGTCGCGTGCGGCGTCGCCGGCCTGCAGCCAGGCGTTGGCCACGGCCTCGTCATTGGCGTACAACACCGGCAGGTCGGGCCCGAGTGCAATCCGCGCGGCGCCGGTCAGGGTGGCGAAGTCCAGCAGCAGGTCTGGCTTGGCTTCGCAGGCGTGCGCGAGCGCGTCGCTCAGCACCATTCGGCCTTCGGCGTCGGTATTGTCGATCTCCACGCTCACGCCGGTGCGGGTGGCCACCACTTCACCGGGGCGGAACGCATTCGGGCCGATCGCATTCTCCACCGCCGGCACCAGCACGGTCAGCCGCAGCGGCAGCTTGCGCGCCATGACCAGTTCCGCCAGCGCCAGTGCATGCGCGGCGCCGCCCATGTCCTTCTTCATGTTGCGCATGCCGGCGGCGCCCTTGATGTCCAGGCCGCCAGTGTCGAAGCACACGCCCTTGCCGCAGATCGCGATATGCGGATGCGAGGCATCGCCCCAGCGCAGTTCGATCAGCCGCGGGGCGCGATGCGAGGCGCGACCAACGGCGTGGATCGCCGGGTAGTTCTGCGCCAGCAGGTCGTCGCCGGCCACCACCATGATGTCCGCGCCGTGGTTGCCGGCGATCTCGCGCGCCACCGCTTCCAGCTGCTCGGGGCCCATGTCTTCGGTGGGTGTGTTGACCAGGTTGCGCACGCGCAGGCAGGCCGCCAGCAGGTCGAACACCTCGGCATCGAAATCGCCGACCAGCCGCGAGGTCGGGATCGCCTGCTGCTTGTAGCGGTTGAAGCGGTACAGGCCGAAGCCCCAGCCCAGTTGCAGCGCGTGCCGTGCGCCGGCGTCGAGCGTGCTGGCCAGTTGCCAGTCTGCCGCTGGCAGCGCCTTCGGTGCATGCGCGTAGGCGAACGGATCCTGTGCATCGCCGATGCTGATAACCGCGCCGGCAAGCCGGCCATCGCCATCGCTCCACGCCAGTGTGCTGCCCGCGCTGGCGTCGAAGCCATGGGCAGCCAACCATTGCTGCGTCGCTGCCGGCTGTGTGTCGCGCCAGGCGGCGAAACCGGCCTTGTCGATGACATGCAGCGGCAGCGCGTGGGTGGAGTCGGTGGGCTGGGCGAATCCGGAAGGCAGGGTCACGCGGCCTGGTCCTTGTGCAGGGTGAGGCCGCCCGGCGCGCTGGCTTCCAGCATGTCGGCCAGTTCGGCCAGGGAAGTGATGCGGATGTCCGCGTTGGGCAGGCCATCCGGCCATGCGTGGTCGCCGCGGTCGATCCAGCAGCTCTGCAGGCCCGCACCGGCGGCACCGGCGATGTCGGTGCGCGGGTCGTCACCCACGTGCAGCACATGCTCCGGTGCCACGCCAAGCCGGCCGCAGGTTTCCAGGAACAGGCCGGCGTCCGGCTTCGGTGCGCCGTATTCGCGCGCGCTCAGCTGGAAGCGGAACAGGTGGGCGATGCCGATGGTCTCCAGGTCCGCGTTGCCGTTGGTGAGTGCAGCGATCGGCACGCAGGCGGCGATGCGGCGCAGGGCATCCTCGGCATCGGGATAGAAATCGACCTTGTTGCGTTCGTTGAAGAAGATGCCGTACGCGGCGTGGGTCAGGCCGGGATCGTCGCCGCTCTCCTGCAACGCGCGCTCGATGGTCAGCCGGCGCAGCAGCCCCAGGTCATGCGCGTGCTGCGGGAACTCGGCGAACACCCGCTCGCGCAGGGCGCGCATCTCGGTGATCGGGAAGCGTTCCGCGGTGCGCGGGCTGTGCTCGACGAACCAGGCGTGCAGCGCCTGTTCGATCCGTTCGCCAATCGGGGCGAAGGGCCAGAGGGTGTCGTCGAGGTCGAGGGTGATGGCGTGGACGGGCAACTTCACCCGCCCATTGTAGGCCTGCACCGGCTCCGCTGCTGGGGCGGCGCCGGCTTACTCCAGCAGGTGCGCCCAGCCGTCCATGCCTTCCAGCCGCGACAGCACGATCTTCACGCAGACCAGCAGCGGCACCGCCAGCAGCAGGCCGATGATCCCCCACATCCAGCCGAACACCATCAGCGCCAGGATCAGGATCAACGGCGACAGCGCCATCCGCTTTCCCAGCACGATCGGGGTGATGATCTGCCCCTCCAGCGTGTGCAGGCCCAGGTAGATCGCCGCCGGCAGCAGCGACTGCAGCGGCTCGTCGTAACTGGCGAAGCCCATCAGCAGCATCACGATCATGCCGATCAGCGGGCCGACGTAGGGCGCGAAGTTGAGCAGCGCGGCCATCGTGCCCCACAGCAGTGCTTCGTCCAGCGGCAGGTCGAGGAAAAAAAACAGGCAGGCGGCGAACACCAGGCCAACCACCGCGTTGATCACGCTGATGGTCAGCACGTAGCGGCTGACTTCCACTTCGATGGTGTGCAGGATCTCCACCGTGACTTTCTTCTTCTGCCGGTCGGGCAGCAGTGCGATCGCGTTGCGTTGCAGGTCTTGCCCGTAAACCATGAAGAAGAACGTCAGCAACACCACCGCCAGCACCGAGGCCAGCAGCTTCGGTGTGGCGGTCAGCACCTTGTACGGATCGTTGACCTCGGTCTTGACCACCTGCACGCGCTTGCCGGCGCTGTCGCCACCGGCGGCGCGGGCAATGTTCTCGGCGGCTTCGTTGGCCTGCTGCACCGGCTTGGTCAGCTTCTGCAGCTTTGGCGCCAGGCTGCGCAGTTCGCGCGGGGCGTCGCGCACCCATTCGCCGGCCGGCTGCACCAGTTGCTGTCCCAGCAAGACGGCCAGGGCGATGCCGCTGCACAGCACCGCCAGTGCGCTGATGAAGCGCGGGATGCGGATGCGTTGCAGCAGGCGGATGATCGGGTTGCCGACCAGGGCGAAGAACATCGACAGCAGCACCGGCAGGATCAGGTCCTGGGTCGCCCACAGCACGAAGCCCACCGCCAGCACCGCCAGCACCACCAGCGAGGTGGGCGCGCGCGGGCGCGGCTGCAGCTGCGGCAGGTCGGGTGCCGGCACCGGCGGCGTTGCGGGCGCGCTGGTGGCGTCCTCGCTCATCCGTCGGCGCCTACGCCCGGCGTCGGGG
>JAFAFD010000060.1 GCA_023423675.1 Pseudomonadota bacterium
CCCCCGGCCGGCCCCGCCCCCGGGGGCGGCGTGGACCGCTGCGTTGCGCGGTTAGTTGGCCAGCTGGCAGGTGGCCGGCTTGGCGGAGGTGAACAGGCCCGGGGTGGCCCATTCCGGGTGGTCGATGAACGGGTTGCGGTTGCCCTGGAACGAGTAGATCACGTCATTTCGCGCACGCTCGGCATCATCCGGCGGATCGGACAGGTGCCAGTCGATCAGGGTCGACAGCAGGCCCATGTAGGCCGGCGAGCTGCTGGTCTTGACGATCTTGCTGCGGTCGTCGGTCAGTTCCAGGTCCGGTTCGGACTGGCCGGTCGCCGCATCCTTGCCGCCCTCGTAACGGATGGCCATGTACATCACCGCACGCGCCATGTCGCCCTTGCGCTTGCCCCACACCTCGAAGGTGCCGGTGTTGCCGTCGGGGGTACGCACCCAGTTGGAATTGCCCGGGTAGCCGCCGCTGCCGCCGCCCTGGCCGTTGTTGGCCTCGGTGGCGCGCTCGCCGCAGTTGGCATCGCACTTGCCGAACGGCTTGTTGCCGCGGTCGGCATTCCACTGTGCATCGGTCAGGTACAGCATGTGGGTGTCGGTGTACGGGGCGTACGGCAGGCCCTTGTCGCCGGTGGTGCTGGCAAAGCCCAGCGAATTCGGCCAGGTGTGCTCGCGGTTGTAGGTCAGGCCGCTGCCCGTGCCCGCACGGCTGCTCACCTTGGTGTAGCTGTGGTTGCGGTAGGCGTCGAGGATCTTGCCGCTGTTGTTCGGATCTTCGTCGGCGATTTCCAGGATGGTCCAGGTGCTGGTGCCCGAGCCGCTGTACGGGTAAGCGGTGTGGCCCTTGATGGTCTCGTGCAGCGAGCAGCGCAGCTGGCTCGGGCTGGAGGTGTTCACCTTGGAGTAGTAGCCCGCCGGAGTGCCCGGGTTGCCGGGATTGCCGGGGTCCGGATTGCCCGGGTCCGGGTTGCCGGTGGCGCTGGCCACGGTGAAGGCGATGCGGCTGTCAGCGGCCGGGCGTGCGCCCTGGCTGTCGGTGATGCGCGAGGCGCGGATGTCGAAGCGGCAGGCCTCACCGGCCACCAGGGCGGTGTTGGTCGACAGCTTCACGGTCTTGCCGCTGGTCGGCCAGGTCAGCGGCACGCTGCCGGAGGTGCCGCAGCTGAGGGCGAAGGCGCCGCTGGCCAGGTTCACCGTCTCGCTGAACACCACTTCCAGATCGGCTGCGGCCGGGAAGGTGCTGCTGCCCTGCGCCGGGGTGGTGGTGGTCACCGACGGCGGGGTGTTCGGGCCTGGGGTACCGCCACCGCCGGTGAAGGTCTGGTTGGCGTTGCAGCGGCCGAAGGTCTCACCGGCCGACTCGGCCCAGGTGAAGTGGGCGTACTGGCTGCCGCTGCCGGTCAGCTGCAGCGAGGTGCCCGGGGCGGTGCTGTTGGTTTCGGCAACCGGAATGTTCTGGCTGGTCATGCCGGCGGCAGGGCCACCGGAGGCGGTAATGGCGCCCTCGTAGCTGAGGAACTGGACCACCTTGCCGCTGGCGTCGACCAGGGCGATGCCGTCGTTGGGGCCGTTCTGCAGGCCGTTGGTCGGGTAGGTGACCACGGCGATCGTCGCGCTGCCGCAGCCGGCGGCGCTGCCAGCCGGGACCGGCTTGTTGTCATAGACCACGGCGGCCGAGGCGTTGGCGCCGTTGTACAGATATAGGCGGTAGCCGGACAGGTCCTCGCCGGCGGTGGCGACCACTTCGATGGCTTCGCCGACGTCACCGGCCGGGGTGCTGTCGTCGTAGTGCAGTTCGTTGATGAAGACCTCGGCCTGGGCTGGCGCGGCGACCAGCGCCAGCAGGCAGGCAGCGGCGAGCGGGGACAGCAATCGCATCGACTACTCCTTGTGATTGGGAATGCCGGGCGAGCCTAAGGCCGAACGCGTGACACTTTGTCGTAACTGAACGCCAGATGTCTGACACTGAGACTCAGTTCACCAAAATTGCCGAAATCCGTCGGTGCGCTCGTCTGTTCGCCGCCGCAGCGCGTCGTTGAAATTTTTTCTTCGGCGGGGCTTGAAAGGCCCGGGCACAGCTCCATCTCTGTCCTGCTCCCGACCTGTCGGGTTTTTTCGCGAGCAATGCTGGCAGTCACCTGGGGTGAGTGCTAACATCGCCGGACTTTTTTAGACCAATCAACAACTTAAGAGGTCCCTATGAACATCAAGCCGCTGCACGACCGCGTTGTGGTCAAGCCGATCGAAGCTGACGAAATCTCTGCCGGTGGCATCGTCATTCCGGATTCGGCCAAGGAAAAGTCGACCAAGGGTGAAGTCGTCGCCGTCGGCCCGGGCAAGGCCCTGGACAACGGCACCGTGCGCGCTCCGTCGCTGAAGGTTGGCGACAAGGTCATCTACGGCCAGTACGCCGGCAGCTCGTACAAGAGCGAAGGCGTCGAGTACAAGGTCCTGCGCGAAGACGACGTGCTCGCCATCATCGGCTGAGCCTCGGCGCGACCTGCTTTCCTGTAAGACATCCCTTTTCGTCGCCGGGCCCGGCCCGGCGCAAACATCGAGGTAATCGCAATGGCTGCCAAGGATATTCGTTTCGGTGAAGACGCCCGTTCGCGCATGGTGCGCGGCGTCAACGTTCTCGCCAATGCCGTCAAGGCCACCCTGGGCCCGAAGGGCCGCAACGTCGTGCTGGAAAAGAGCTTCGGCGCTCCGACCATCACCAAGGACGGCGTCTCCGTCGCCAAGGAAATCGAACTGGCTGACAAGTTCGAGAACATGGGCGCGCAGATGGTGAAGGAAGTTGCTTCCCGCACCAACGACGACGCTGGCGACGGCACCACCACCGCCACCGTGCTGGCCCAGGCCCTGATCCGCGAAGGCGCCAAGGCTGTGGCCGCCGGCATGAACCCGATGGACCTGAAGCGTGGTATCGACAAGGCCGTCGTGGCCGCCGTTGCCGAGCTGAAGAACATCTCCAAGCCGACCGCCGACGACAAGGCGATTGCCCAGGTCGGTACCATCTCGGCCAACTCGGACGAGTCGATCGGCCAGATCATCGCTGACGCGATGAAGGAAGTCGGCAAGGAAGGCGTGATCACCGTTGAAGAAGGCTCGGGCCTGGACAACGAGCTGGACGTGGTCAAGGGCATGCAGTTCGACCGCGGCTACCTGTCCCCGTACTTCATCAACAACCAGCAGTCGCAGACCGCTGACCTGGATGACCCGTTCATCCTGCTGCACGACAAGAAGATCTCCAACGTCCGTGACCTGCTGCCGGTGCTGGAAGGCGTCGCCAAGGCCGGCAAGCCGCTGCTGATCGTTGCCGAAGAAGTCGAAGGCGAAGCGCTGGCCACCCTGGTCGTCAACACCATCCGTGGCATCGTCAAGGTCGTGGCCGTCAAGGCTCCGGGCTTCGGCGACCGTCGCAAGGCGATGCTGGAAGACATGGCCGTGCTGACCGGCGGCACCGTGATCTCCGAAGAAGTGGGCCTGTCGCTGGAAAAGGCCACCATCAAGGACCTCGGCCGCGCCAAGAAGGTGCAGGTTTCCAAGGAAAACACCACCATCATCGATGGTGTGGGTGAAAAGTCTGCCGTCGACGCACGCGTCGGCCAGATCAAGACCCAGATCCAGGACACCTCCTCCGATTACGATCGCGAGAAGCTGCAGGAACGCGTGGCCAAGCTGGCTGGCGGCGTTGCCGTGATCAAGGTCGGCGCTTCGACCGAAATCGAAATGAAGGAAAAGAAGGATCGCGTCGACGACGCCCTGCACGCGACCCGTGCAGCCGTTGAAGAAGGCGTGGTCCCGGGCGGCGGCGTTGCCCTGGTCCGTGCGGTCACCTCGCTGGCTGGCCTGAAGGGCGCCAACGAAGACCAGAACCACGGCATCCAGATCGCCCTGCGTGCGATGGAAGCCCCGCTGCGCGAAATCGTGGCCAACGCCGGTGAAGAACCGTCGGTCATCATCAACAAGGTCAAGGAAGGCACCGGCAGCTTCGGCTACAACGCCGCTACCGGCGAGTTCGGCGACATGCTGCAGTTCGGCATCCTGGACCCGACCAAGGTGACCCGTTCGGCGCTGCAGAACGCTGCCTCGATCGCTGGCCTGATGATCACCACCGAAGCCATGGGTGCCGAAGCTCCGAAGAAGGACGAGCCGGCCATGGGCGGCGCGGGTGGCATGGGCGGCATGGGTGGCATGGGCGGCATGGACTTCTAAGTCCACGCGTTCCCGACGTAATGAAAAACCCCGCCGAAACAGGCTGTGTAACAAGCAGCTGAACCGGTCGATACAAACAACGCCCCGTCAGGGGCGTTGTTTGTTTTTACGGGTCAGGCGAGCAGCGTCCGCCTCATTTCCTGCGCCCCGAGCATCGCCATGCCTCGCTTGAGGTT
>JAFAFD010000191.1 GCA_023423675.1 Pseudomonadota bacterium
GGCGCACCCCTTCCCAGACGGGCGCCGACCCCAGCGCCGGCTTAGAACTTGTAGGTCGCGCCGAAGTAGATCTGGCGGCCCGAGTACAGGTTGGAGATCAGGCGGGACTGGGTGTCGCTGCCCAGGTAGATGCGCTGCTCGGACTTGGTGGCGTTGAGCACCGAGGCGGTGAAGGTCAGCGCTTCGGTGAAGTTGTACGCCACGTTCAGATCCAGCTGGTCGTACGGTTCGCTGTACTGGGTCATGCCATTGACCAGTCCGCCGACCACTTCACCACGACGGTTGTACGAAGCACGGGCCAGGAACCGGTCGGTTTCGTAGAACACCGTCAGGTTGGCCTGGTTCTTGGCGCTGCCCACCAGCGGCGAGGCGCCGAGGTTCTCGCCGTTGAGCTCGATCGAGGCCAGGTTGGTGTCGTTGTAGGTGTAGTTGGCCTGCACGCCCAGGCCGAAGTCGAAGGTGTACTGGCCGTAGACTTCCACGCCCTGCGACACCGCGTCACGACCGTTGGCCTGGGTGCTGTAGTTCTGCACCGTCACCATGTCGCCGCCGACTTCCATCTGCACGTCACGCACGATCGGCACGGTGAAGTTGCTGATGTCCTTGCGGAACAGGCCGACACCGGCCACTGCGCCCGGCATGAAGTACCACTCGACGCCGAGGTCGTACTGGGTGGCCTTGAAGGCTTCCAGGTTCTTGTTGCTGCCGCTGCCGGCCCAGCCTTCGGTCGGTGCGCCGCCGGCAACGCGGCGGTCATTGACGTACTCGGGGCTGTAGTAGCTCAGGCTGCCGGGTGCGGCGATGCTGGTGTAGCTCGGGCGAGCCACTACCTTCGATGCCGCGCCACGCAGGACCAGCGTGTCGGTGATGTCCCAGGCGATGTTGAAGCTGGGCAGCACGTCGGTGTAGGTGCGGTCCGAACCGATCAACTCGTAGGTCTTCTCGCGGGCCAGGTTGTCGGGCAGGCGCACGAAGCCGCTTTCGCAGCCGTAGGTCGGGTAGGCCGCTGCCGCCGGATCATCGCAGGACATCGGAGCGCCGGAGGCGTTGTCCAGGAAGTAGTCGTTGAAGCGTTCGATCGAATCGCTGGACTGGGCGAACTGCTCGGTCCGCACCACGCGCACGCCGACGTTGCCGCGCAGGCGTTCGGTACGGAAGTTGGCCTGGAAGTAGCCCGAGTAGATCTTTTCGTTGACGTTGTAGACGAAGTCGTCTTCGACGCGGTTGTGCGACTGGCCGTAGGTGGTGTTCAGGTAATCGATGTAGGCCGGGTAGTTGATGCCAGGGAACACATTGGCATTGAAGCCGCCGGCGATGCCGGTGATCGGGTTGGACAGGAAGAAGCCCGGCTGGGCGATGCCGGCCGTGTTGTCGCAGCCCGCCTGGTAACGGCTGTCGTAGTCAGCCGGATCGGCGCCCTGGCACACCCAGTAGGTGTTGCCGGTGTTGCGGTGGACCTTGCCGTCACGGTACTTGGCGCCGAACTGGATCGAGTCCAGCCAGCCGCTTTCGAACATCTTGGTGACGTCGGCCTGGAAGTGGTTCTGCTTGACCTCGGTCTGCATCCACGACGAATCGGTGGAGCCGGTGTCGACCTCGGCGATGCCGTTCATCAGCACCTCCTGCAGGTTCGGCGAGACGGTCAGCGTCGGGGTGCCGGTCAGGTCCCACGCGGTGTACTGGTTGCCGGATTCCCACACGCCGTTAACGCGGCGACGCGGCTTGGCCGACATGCGGAAGTTCATCGACGGGCCACCTTCGGACCAGGTGCGGCCGCCGCTGAAGGAGGCCTTCCACAGCGGGCTGATGTCCCAGTCGATGGTCAGGTCGGCAGTCTGCGACAGCGCCTTTTCACGGCTGTAGCTGCCGGTCAGCTGCGGGGTCGGAATGGTGCAGTCGTCAGGGCCCCAGCCACCCGGGGCCAGGCCGGCGGCCGCGGCTTCGTCTTCACTGCAGTAATAGGCCTTGCCCGGCAGCTTCTCGAACTGCGCGCCGGTAACCACGGTGCCGCTGGGGTCGAAGGTCAGGCCGTTGAGCAGGCGGCCGCCGGCCCAGTTGCCGTCGCCGTTGTAGCGCGCCATGTTCCACTCGGGCACCTTGAGCATGTTCTGCACATAGTTGCCGTCCAGCTCGAAGCGGAAATAGTTGGCGGTCAGGGTCAGGTTGTCGACCGGCTTGAACTGGAACGTCAGCTGGCCGCCCTTGCGCTCGCGCTCCTCTTCCTTCACGGCGAAGTTCACCGAGGTGGGCATGAAGAAGTCGCTGTAGTTGTGCCCGAACTGGTCGTTGAAGCCGGAGTTGCCCCACCAGTAGTTGATGCCGCCCTGGGTGAGGGCGTTGCCGTTGACATCACGCGCGTCGACGTCGGTGCCGTACCACTGGTAGTTCTCGGTGCTCACTTCCATGGTGCGGCTGGTGCGCTTCTGCTGGGTCACGCCGACCAGCACGCCGAAGCGCTCGTCCTTGCTGTGCCAGGAGTACAGCGCCGACGCCTGCGGATCAACGTCCTGGTGGGTGTCGGAAGACACGCCTTCCAGGGTCACGTAGCCGGAGTTGGATTCCATCTCCAGCGGACGGCGGGTGTGCAGGATGACCGTGCCGCCGATGCCGCCTTCGTCGATGCGAGCTTCCGGCGACTTGAACAGCTCGGCGCTGGACAGCATGTTCGACGGCAGCAGGGTGTAGTTGAACGAACGGCTGGCCTCATCGTTGGTTTCGGAGGTGGCGATGTAGTTTCCGTTCAACTGGGTCAGGGTCAGGTCCGGATCGAGGCCGCGCACGCTGACGCTCTTGCCTTCGCCGCCATCGCGGGTGATGACCACGCCGGGTACGCGCTGCAGCGAATCGGCGACGTTCTTGTCGGGGAACTTGCCGACGTCCTCGGCGGTGATCACTTCGACCACGGCGTTGGCGTCGCGCTTCTGCTGCAGGCTCTTTTCGATCGCGTAGCGGTAGCCGGTGACCTGGACGCTGTCCAGGGTGGTGGCATCGGTACCGCCGGTGGTCGGCTGTGCGGTGGCCTGCTGGGCAGCGGCGCCGGTCGGCGCGACGGCTGCGGCCAGGGCCAGCGCGACGGCGAGCGACAAGGTGTCGCGACCGTGCTTACGAGTTGAATGCTTCATTGCCATCTCTTCCTCTCTTGGATTGATCCGGTGACTGACGCGGAACTTGAATCGATCTAATCTGTGATGCCGATTTTTGCTAAGCCGCGCGGCTGCCTGGGGCGGCGCGCTGGTGCTCGGGTACGTGCTGTTCCGGTCCCCAACTCCGGGCCATCCCTGAATTCGCTTGGATCGATCTAAGCGATGGCGGGGCGATTTTTAGCATGGCTGGAGGGGTTGCGCATGCTGCTGCGCAATATTGCAGTGACGTGTCTGCCGAATGATGATTCGCTGAAATGCGCTGGAATCGTTTACATGCGCAAAGGGGGAGGGTGGTTCGGCAGGGCTTGCAGCCCTGCACCTGCTTCAAGCCGAAGCCGAAGCCGAAGCAAGATCAAAGGCGGCTCTGGCCTTCTGCTGGTTGGGCGGGGCGGTGTGGGCTGGCAGGACACGCCGTAAACCCGTCCATGGGGGCTCGTAGGCGCCATCCATGGC
>JAFAFD010000258.1 GCA_023423675.1 Pseudomonadota bacterium
GCATCGCGGCCTTCAGGCACGCCAGGTTGGAAGGGGCCAGGCCCCGTCGGCTCAGCCGATCTTGTTGAACAGCGACATCTGCTGCATCTGTGCGAACAGCGTCTGCGCGGCCTGCAGGGCCGTATTCTCCAGCTGGTACTGGCTGAGCGCGTCGGCGTAGTCGAGGTCGCGCATCGACGACAGCGTCGTCTTCAGGGTCACGCCGTTCGATTCACGCATGTCGGCCGCATTGTCCAGGGTCTTCAGCTGTGCGCCACCCGCCGCGCGTGCGTCGATCATCCGCTCGGCCGCACGGGCCACGTCGCGCAGGCTGCTCTGCAGAGCGTTCTGCTGCACCGCCAGCTGCTGCGGGGTGCCGGTGTCGCCCTCCAGGGCACCGATCAGCGAATCCAGCGTGCCGAAGATGTCGCGGCTGCTGGACGGCGTGACCGAGAAACTGTCACCCGCCGCGGGTGCGCCATCGATATGCAGGCGTACGCCGTTGACCACCAGGTCATCGCCGGTCTTCATCGTGCCGTTGCTGACCACGGTACCGCTGGCATCAAGCACTTCGTAGCTGTCGGCCGCGGTAAAGCGCGCGCTGAAGGCTTCGCCGTTCCAGGTGTCGGTGCCGTCGCGGGTGATGTTGGTCAGCACACCGGTGCCGGTGTTGCCGGCGGCCGGAGCGCCGTCGACGAAGCCATCGCCGGTGGGTATGCGCAGGAAGATCTCGCTGCCGGGCAGGGCGTCACGCACGTAGGTGTCCGGGCCGACTTCCACCTGGCGCTGGGTCTGGTCGCCGCTGTAGACCACGCTGCCACCCACCTGCGAGAACGGCGGGTTGCTGTCGTTGGTACCGCCGAACAGATAGCGGCCGGTGCCATCGCTGGCATTGGCAAGCGACAGCAGGTTGTCCCGGATCGCCTTGATCTCGCTCACCATGGACTCCTTGTCCGCTGCCGCCAGCGCCGGATTGTTGGCGTAGATGGTTAGTTCGTTGATGCGGCCCATCATGTCGCCGACCTGGGCAAGCGTGTTCTCCTGCACGCCCAGGCGGTTCTGCACGTTGTTGGCGTTGAGTTTCATGCGCTCCAGCGTTGCCAGCGTGCGGTCCAGGCCCACGGCTGCGCCTGCGTTGACCGGGTCATCCTTGGCGGTGACGATCTTGCTGCCGGTGGCGATCTGCTGTTCCAGGTGGTTCAGCTTGGCCTGCTTGGCCATCATCAACGACACGGACTGGCTGAACATCATGCCGGTGGAGATGCGGTTGTTCATCAGCGCGTTGCCTGCAGGATGGTCTGGAACATGGTGTCGGCGGTGGAGATCAGCTGCGAAGCGGCCTGGTAGGCCTGCTGCAGGCGCAGCATGTCGGCGGCTTCCTCATCCAGGTTCACGCCGGAAATGGAGTCGCGCGCAGCCTGTGCCTGGTCGGTGATGACCTGTTGCGCACTGAGCGAGTACTCGGCCGAGCGCGCAGCGGCACCGACCTGCGTGGTCAGGCCGCCGAGGGCGCCGTTCAGGGTGACGGTGCCGTTGTTGAAGGCCTTGGCGTCCTCGACCTTGGACAGCGCGATTGCGTTGCTGTTGTCCGAGGAGCCCGCCGGCGTCGGGGTGATGTTGAAGGTATCGCCGGTCTTGGGGGCGCCATCGAGCACGAAGCTCCAGCAATTGGCGCTGATGGTCTGCCCGGCAGTGTAGGTCTGCGGTGCGCCGCCATCGATGGTGTAGGTGGTGGCCGAGGTGAACACGATCGCCGCGGGGTTGCGCAGGTTGGCGGCGCTGGCATCAGTGACGGTGACGCCGCTGAGCTTGCCGGTGCCCGTGTTGGCCAGTGCGGCAGCGCCCTTGATGGCGGCCGCAGCGGCAATCCGCGAGGGATCGGTGATCGCCACGCTCAGGCTGCCGGCCACGCCGGCGGTCGGCTGCAGCAGGAACCGGTCATTGGTGGCCGGCGCACCGCTTACCACCAGTTCCACGCCACTGATCACCAGCGGATCGCCGGCGGTGCCGGAGCCGGTCAGCGCGACGCTGGCGCCGGTGTCGGCGCGGCTGGCCTGCCACTGGGTGCCGTCGTACTTCAGCACGATGTTCTGTGCATCCAGCTTGGCCAGGTCGCCGTAGCTGGCGGTGATGCCGGCGGTACCGGTATTGGCGGTGTTGCCGGTGACGCGCGGGCTGCCCAGGTTGAAGAAGTCACCGCCCATCTGGCCATACAGGTCCACGCCATCGCGGTGGCTGCTGTTGAACGATTCGGCCAGGCCGACGGCCATCTTGCCCAGCTCGGCCTGGGCCGGGGTCAGCACCGTATCGCGGAACTCCATCAGGCCGCCCATCTGGCCGCCGACCGCCTTGGAGGTCAGGGTCATGGTGCCGCCCTGGGTCTGCAGGGCCAGCTGCAGGCGCTCGGGCTGGTAGGGGTCGGCAACCGTGGTCACCTTCGAAGCGGTGGTGCCCACCACCAGCGCGTTGCCGCCGGCGGTGTAGACATTCATGAAGCCGCCATCCTGGATGGTCGCGGTGCCACCGGTATAACCGATCAGCTGCGAGACCAGCTGGTCGCGGCGGTCAAGCAGGTCCGGGGAGGCACCGGCGATGTTGGTGCCGATGGCGCCGTTGACCTGGGCAATTTCAGCGGCCAGGCGGTTGATCTCGGTCGCGCCGCCGATCAGCCCGTTGTTGACCTCGCCATTGAGGTTGTTGAGGTGAGTGTTGAGCTGCTGGAAGCGATTGGCCAGCGCGCCGGCGCTGTCCAGCATGTTCTGCCGGTCGGCGGTGCCCGCAGCGTTGGACGAGAGGCCGCTGACGGAATCGAAGAAGTTGGACCACATGCCCGACACGTTCGTGGCGGTGTCGGAGAACAGGGCGTCGACCCGGTCGGCCATGGTCGACAGCTGCTTCAGGCGCGCCAGTTCGCCGCTGCCGTCGAGCAGCCGTGAGATCGCCAGCTGGTCGGCCGCCCGGCGGATGTCGGTGATCCGGGTGCCGCTGCCCACTTCGCCATAGCCATAGTTCTGCGGGTCGGCGGTGGCGAAGTCGACCTTCTGCCGGCTGTAGCCGGGCGTGTTGATGTTGGCGACGTTGTGGCTGGTGGTCGCCAACGCACGCTGGAAGGCGAGCAGGGCACTGGTACCGGTGGAAAGGACGCTGGACATGGGGTTCCTCAACGACGGGTGATACCCAGCGCCGCGGTCGCGGTGCTGGCGAAGGTCTGGCCAAGGCGCGTGCCGGCGTTGGCCACGGCGGCGACGGCACGCTCGATGGTCGGTCCGCCGGCAATGGCGGCGATCTTGGCTGCGTAGCGCGGATCGGTGGCGTAGCCGGCGCGCTGCAGACCGCGGGCGAAGCCCTGCACATCAGTGCCGGCCTGCAGGGCCTGCTGGTAGCGCGGGCTGGTCTTCAGCAGGCGCACGTAGTCGGCAAAGCTCTCGGCCGGCGTGCTGTAGGCGCGGAAGCTGGCAGTTTCGTTACGGCGCACGCCATCGACATACTCGTGGGTACCGGCGACAGCGCTCTGGCCCTTCCAGCCGGTGGCCTTGATGCCGAACAGGTTGTGCGAGGTGCTGCCGTCGGCGTGCTTGATCTGGCGCTTGCCCCAGCCGGTTTCCAGCGCGGCCTGGGCGACCAGGGCGCGGGCGTCCACGCCCAGTTCCTTGGCCGCGCTCTGAGCGTGTTCCCAGATGCTGGCGACGAAGCCCTCGGGGGTGTTCGCGCCCAGCTGGGCCACGGCGGTGCGCGTTGCCAGCGCATCGGCCGGGGTGCCGACGCTGCCGCGGTTGCTGGCGGTGGCCGCCCACTGGTCGTTGCTGGCGGCCCAGTCGTCGCCGTCGATGCTGCTGGCGTACGGGTCATGGGTGCCCAGCGAGCGGTGCATGCTGCTGCTGTCACGGCCGGCGATCAGGTCCAGCGCCTGTTCCATTGGTGCCAGTGCAGGGTTGACTGCCGCCTGTGCGCCATCCTGGGTGCCGGCAGCCATCTGCTGCAGCATGCGCACGGCCTGGCTGGCATCATCCAGCGACATCGACGGGGCCGTCGTGGCCGGTGCATTCAACTGATACGCGCGGCTGGCCTTGGCCGGGTCCACGCGGTTGTCCAGCGCCGGGCCGTCGGCCTGCTGGCCGGACAGCTGGCGGCTGATGATCGACGACAGGCCCAGGCCCTTGCCGCGGGTCATCGCCTCGGCGATCTTCTGGTCGTACATCTCCCGGAACATCTTGTTTTCACCGGGGAACAGCGAATCACCAAAGCTGGCATCACGCATGCTCTTGACCAGCATCTGTGCGAACTGGCCTTCCAGCTGGCGAGCAACCTTGTCGATCTTCGCCGGGTCGTTCTGCTGTACGGGATTCAGGTCAAAGGCGGGCGTGATGCGCATGTCAGATCACCTCGAGTTCGGCGCTCAGGGCACCGGCCTGCTTCAGTGCTTCCAGGATCGCGATCAGGTCGCCCGGGGCAGCGCCCACGGCGTTCACGGCATGCACGATTTCATCCAGCGTGGTGCCGCCGTTGAACTTGAACATGCGGCTGCCATCGTTGGTGGCGGTGACGGTCGACTGCGGAGTGACCACGGTCTGCCCGCCGCCGAAGGCATTGGGTTGGCTGACGTTGGCGTTTTCCTGGATGGTGACCGTCAGCGAGCCGTGCGAGATGGCAGCCGGGCCGACGCGCACCTGCTGGCCGATCACCACGGTGCCGGTACGCGAATTGACCACCACCTTGGCCGGTGCGCTGCCGGGGGTCAGTTCCAGGTTCTCGATGCGGGCCAGCAGGCCGATGCGTGCGCCGGGATCGGTCGGGGCAGCCACGGCCACGGTCACGCCATCGACGGCGCGTGCAGCGCCTTCGCCGAACGCATTGTTGAGTGCGGCCACCATGCGCGAGACGGTGGTGAAATCGCCGTTGTGCAGGTTCAGGGTGATGTCGCCGCCGTTGGCCAGCGGATCGGGCAGGGCACGTTCAACAGTCGCGCCGTTGGGGATGCGGCCGACGCTGGGCACGTTCACCGAGACGCGCGAACCATCCTTGCCCTGTGCGCCGAAGCCGCCGACGATCAGGTTGCCTTGGGCGATCGCGTAGATCTGCCCGTCAGCGCCGCGCAGCGGGGCCATCAGCAGCGAGCCGCCGCGCAGCGACACGGCGTTGCCGATGGAGGACACGGTGATGTCGATCGGCTGGCCCGGTTTGGCGAACGCCGGCAGCTCGGCGTGGATCGCCACGGCGGCCACGTTCTTCAGCTGCGGGTTGACGTTGGCCGGCACGTTCACGCCCAGCTCGCCCAGCAGGTTCTTCAGGCTCTGCACGGTGAAGGGCGCCTGGCTGGTGCGGTCACCGCTGCCATCCAGACCGACCACCAGGCCGTAGCCCACCAGGGCATTGCCACGCACGCCGCCGACCTGGGCCAGGTCCTTGATGCGTTCGGCGCTGGCCGGGGCCGCAACGGCCATTGCAATGACAAACACGCCGAGGCATGCGGCGATGCGACGTTGCCAGGCGGAAGAGAAGAGAGAGTTCATGGCCATGCTCAGAACGGCGCCAGCGCGGAGTTGAAGAAGCGGCTCAGCCAGCCCATCGCATTGGACTGCGCGACCGGGCCGCGGCCGCCGTAGACGATGCGGGCTTCGGCCACGCGGCTGGAGGGAATGCTGTTGTCCTGCGCGATGTCGGCCGGGCGCACGATGCCCTGCACCTGCACCAGCTCATCGCCCTGGTTCAGACGCAGGTTCTTCTGCCCTTGTACGACCAGGTTGCCGTTGGGCAGGCGCTGCACCACGGTCACCGTCACGCTGCCCTGCAGGCGGTTGCTCTGCGCGCTGTTGCCCTTGCCGGTGAAGTCACGCTTGCCGGCGGCGGTCGCGCTGAGGATGTCC
>JAFAFD010000263.1 GCA_023423675.1 Pseudomonadota bacterium
CCAGCTGATGCAGATCGACGGCCGCCTCGAACGCGTCGATGGCGTGCAGCATGTGATCGTGCAGCGCATGCTGTGCCTGGATGAACTGCTGCAGGGCCTGCGCAGCCACAGCCGCGATTTCCATTGATGCGCCATCGACCGGTAGAGTCGACCGTTGGTCGACTGCATTTTCTTCGCGCTGGCGCGCGATAGTCGACCAACGGTCGACTCTACAATCCAGACGAAGCAGTCGAGCAAGCTCGACGCTACACACCGCACACCGCCCCCAGGTCATCGGCCAACTGCCGCAACTGCGCCGTCGACAACGCCGCACAGGTAATGCGCAACCCATGCGCCGGTGCCGCCACAGCAAACACCTCACTGCCACGCACGTGCCAGCCGCGCGCCGCAAGCGCCAGCACCTGCGCGTGGCTGTCACCCGGCAGCGGCAGCCACAGGTTCAGGCCCTCCATCGGCAGCGGCGTCTGCAGCCCACGCGCGCGCAGCAGTTCCTGCAATGACTGCAGGCGCTGCTGGTACCGCTCACCCGCAGCGGTGATCTTCGCCCGTTGCGGCGCCGACTCCAGCACCGCGCTGGCCGCATCCTGCAGCAGGTGGCTGACCCAGCCGGTGCCGGCCGCCAGACGCAGGCGCAGCACGCTGGCAGTGGCAGCATCGCAGCCCAGCCACGCCAGCCGCAGGTCCGGCCCCAGCGCCTTGGACAGCGACCGCAGCAGCGCCCAGCGCCGGCCATCGTCCGGCAGCACTGAATGGTAGGGCTGCTGCGAAAGCAGCGCGTAGTGATCGTCGATCAACACGGCCACCTGCGGGTAACCGGCCAGCAGCTGCCGCAGCGCCCGCGCCCGCTTCGCATCCAGGCTGGCGCCGGTGGGGTTGTGCGCACGCGGGGTCAGCAGCACCGCCCGCGCACCGGCCTCCAGCGCCGCACGCAGCGCCTCCACCTGCATGCCGTGCGCATCCACCGCCACCGGCAGCACCGCATGCCCGCCCGCGGCCAGCACGTTGAGGCTGCCGAGGAAGCACGGATCCTCGATCGCGATGCGGTCACCCGGCAGCAGCCACGCCGCCAGCAGGCGCTCGATGCCATCGACTGCCCCATGAGTCAGCTCCAGCGCATAGCCGGCCGGGCAGTGCGGGTCCAGCGAGGCGCGCGCCAGCCGCTGCATGCGCGCATCCACCGTCTCCGCGCCGTACAGCCGCGGGGCCGCCGCCTGCACACGCAGTGTGGGAAGAAGCCGCGGGTCCGGGTTGCCCCCGGCCAGGTCGTGCAGGGCCAGCCCCGGCGCGCTGCCCTCGCGGGCCATGGCCTGTACAGGCCCACGCACCACCGTGCCACGGCGGCCGCCGGTGCTGGCCAGGCCGGCACCGTCCAGGCGCTTGTAGGCGGCCGCCACGGTATTCCGGTTCACCCCCAGCTGCTCGGCGAGCTCCCGCACCGGCGGCAGCACGCTGCCCGCGGCCAACTGGCCTTTGCCAATGCCCTCACGGATGCTGTCGAAAATGGCCTCGGCACTACGCCCGGTGATTTTCATTTTGTCCTATGTCAAACTAAGCCTTGTCCTGTGCCAGTGTATCCCACCCTGGCCACCCCGCACCGGAGGTCCCCCATGCCCCTAGCCGCCGCCGACTGGCCCGTCGCCCAGTCCGTCGAACAGATCGCTGCCAACCTGGTCACCGTGCGCCAGCGCATCGCCGATGCCTGCATGCGTGCCGGCCGCGACCCGGCCAGCGTGCGCCTGTTGCCGGTCAGCAAGACCGTCGACGAGGCGCGCATCCGCATGGCCGTGGCCGCCGGTTGCCACGAACTGGGCGAGAACAAGGTGCAGGAAGCCCAGCGCAAGGCGGAGTCCATGGCCGACCTCGGCGTGCACTGGTCGGTCATCGGCCACCTGCAGACCAACAAGGCCCGCCATGTCGCCCGCTTCGCCAGCGAGTTCCAGGCCCTGGACAGCCTGCGCGTGGCCGAGGCCCTGCAGCAGCGGCTGCAGCTGGAAGACCGTACGCTGGACGTGTTCGTGCAGGTCAACACCTCGGCCGAACCCAGCAAGTACGGTCTGGAACCGGACGCCGTTGCCGACTTCGTGCAGCAGCTGCCCGCCTTCGACCGCCTGCGCGTGCGCGGTCTGATGACCCTGGCGATCTTCACCACCGACGTCGAACGCGTGCGCGCCTGCTTCGTGCGCCTGCGCGAACTGCGCGACCAGCTGCAGCACAGCGCATCGGCGGGCATCGACCTGTCACAACTGTCGATGGGCATGTCCGGCGATTTCGAGGTCGCCATCGAGGAAGGCGCCACCGTGGTCCGTGTCGGCCAGGCGATCTTCGGTGCGCGCGCGACGCCGGACAGCTTCTACTGGCCCAGCGCCGGGGAGCCGGCATGACGGCCGCTGCCGGCAAGCACGCCGTGGTGCTGCAGCACGTTGCCTTCGAAGACCTGGGCACGCTGCAGCCGCTGCTGCTCGCGCAGGGCTGGACCGTGCAGGTCCTGCAGGCCGGCGTCGATCCGCTGGAACCCGCCGAATGCGCGGACCTGCTGGTGGTGCTCGGCGGCCCGATCAGCGTCAATGACACAGCGCTCTATCCGTTCCTGGCCGACAGCATCGCCCTGCTGCAACACCGCCTGCAGCAGCAGCGGCCGACGCTGGGCATCTGCCTGGGCGCGCAGCTGATGGCGCGCGCCCTGGGCGCAACGGTCGCGGCCAGTGGCGGCAAGGAGATCGGCTTCGCGCCGCTGCTGCTGACCGAAGACGGCCAGCGCTCGCCGTTGCAGGCCTTGCAGGGCATTCCGGTGCTGCACTGGCATGGCGAAGCCTTCGAGCTGGCCGACGGTGCGCAGCGCCTGGCCAGCACGCCGGCCTGCCGCCACCAGGCCTTCGCTGTCGGTCAGCATGCGCTGGCCCTGCAATGCCATCCGGAACTGGACGCGCGCCAGTTCGAGCGCTGGCTGATCGGCCACACCCTGGAGCTGGCCCAGGCCGGCATCGATCCCAACGACCTGCGCGCGCAGGCCCGCCGCTATGGTGCGCCGCTGGCCGCTGCAGCCAACGCCATGTTCGCGCAGTGGCTGCAGCACCTGCCGGAGAACCCGTGATGCATTACCGCCTGACCATCCATCGCCACGGCCAGTACTGGGGCCAGTTCGACTGCGAGGGCCCGGGTGCCCTGCAGCATCTGGACGCCCTCGCCACGCGCCTGCCCGCCGAAGACGGCTTCCAGCTGCAGCGCCTGAAGGGCGTGGGCGAGGAACGCATCCTCTCCAGCGGCGCCGACGGCCTGCGCGTGCTGGCGGCGCAGATCCACTACAAGCCGCTCTGAAACCGGACGACTGCTCTCGCCGCAGCCGTAGAGTCGAGCTTGCTCGACTACCTCGGCGTGTAGCGGTCTGTTATACACATCTGACGCTGCCGACGA
>JAFAFD010000319.1 GCA_023423675.1 Pseudomonadota bacterium
GTCAGAGGCGGGGCGGTGTGGGTGGGCAGGACCGCAGGCGCCATGGATGGCGCCTACGAGCCCCCATGGGTGAGGGCGCTTTGCTTGCGAAGCACTGCTTCGCAAGCGCCCGAACGCACAGCCGCCAGCGGCTGGGCCGGACCGCGGAGCGGGGTTTACGGCGTGTCCTGCCAGCCCACACCGCCCCGCCCAACCCGAAACAACCCAGAGCCTGAGTGCTCTGGCTCTGCGCTCTGGCTTGTAGAAAGCGCTGCCGGCCGCAGGCCGGCTACAACCCAAAAAACCCCGCTGCGCTGCGGCACGCCTGCCGCCGACCGATCTGGGATAATGGACGCTCTTGTTTATCCTGCTGCCGGACCGGTCATGACCCAGAAGACGCTGCTCAACGATACCCACCGCGCCCTCGGCGCCAAGATGGTCGATTTCGGGGGTTGGGACATGCCCATCCACTACGGCTCGCAGCTGGACGAACACCACCTGGTGCGCCGCGAAGCCGGCGTCTTCGACGTCAGCCACATGACCGTGGTCGACCTGCGCGGCGAGCAGGTCAAGCCGTTCCTGCGCCGCCTGCTGGCCAACTCCGTCGACAAGCTGAAGGTGCCGGGCAAGGCGCTGTACTCGTGCATGCTGAATCCGGCCGGCGGCGTCATCGACGACCTGATCGTCTACTACCTGGCCGATGATTTCTTCCGCATGGTCGTCAACGCCTCCACCCGCGAGAAGGACCTGGCCTGGCTGCGCGAACAGGCGGCACCGTTCGGCGTCAGCGTCGAGCAGCGCCCGGACCTGGCCATCCTCGCCGTGCAGGGCCCGCAGGCGCGCGACAGCGTCGTCGGCCTGGTCGGCGGCAGCGACCGCGACGCGCTGGCCAAGCTCGGCCGCTTCGCTGCCCTGCAGGTCAAGACGGACGACGGTGTTGAACTGTTCGTCGCCCGCACCGGCTACACCGGCGAAGACGGCTTCGAGATCCTGCTGCCGCAGGACGCCGTGGTCGCCTTCTGGAACCGCCTGCTGGCGGCAGGCGTGAAGCCGGCCGGCCTCCGCGCGCGCGACACCCTGCGCCTGGAAGCCGGCATGAATCTGTATGGCCAGGACATGGACGAAGCGATCAGCCCGTACGAAGCGGCGCTGGCCTGGACCGTGTCGCTGGACGAAGGCCGCGACTTCATCGGCCGCGACGTGCTGGAGGCGCAGAAGGCCGCCGGCAACGCGCGCCAGATGATCGGCCTGGTGATGGACGAGAAGGGCGTGCTGCGCCATGGCCAGGCGGTGACCACCGCCGGCGGCCAGGGCGAAATCCTGTCCGGCACCTTCTCGCCGAGCCTGGCCAAGGGCATCGCATTCGCCCGCGTGCCGGCGGGCGAACTCGGCCAGGTCACCGTCGATATCCGCGGCCGGCAGGTGCCGGTGCGCGTGGTCAAGTTCCCGTTCGTCCGCGAAGGCCAGGCCCAGCCCGGCGTGCTCGCCGACGCCTGATCCGAACGTGCCGGCCGTCACTGACAGCAGTGGCGGTCGGTTGGTTACACTAGCCCCGTTTTTTCCACCCCCTGCAAAACCTGGAGCAGTTCCCATGAGCGAGATCCCCGGCGACCTCAAGTTCCTCAAGTCCCACGAGTGGGCCCGCGTCGAAGGCAATGGCCGTGTCACCGTCGGTATTTCCGACCATGCCCAGGGCCTGCTGGGTGACCTGGTCTACGTCGAGCTGCCCGAAGTCGGCGCCGAGGCCAAGGCGGGCGAGCAGATCGCCGTCGTCGAGTCGGTCAAGGCCGCCTCGGACGTCTACAGCCCGGTCAGCGGCACGATCGTCGAGGTCAACTCGGCGCTGTCGGACAAGCCGGAGACCATCAACGAAGATGCCTACGGCGAAGGCTGGATGTACGTGGTCGAGCTGACCAACGGCGACGAGCTCAACGAGCTGCTGGATCCGGACGCGTACGCCGAAGCCCTGGAAAACGAAGACCACTGAGTCCTCGCTTCCTGCTTCCAGAACGGCCACCTTCGGGTGGCCGTTTTCGTTCCAGCCTCCGTCGTCGACTCATGCCATCGGGTTCGCGGCACACCTTCGGCGTGGCATCAGGCGGCATCGAACGGCGCGATCAGGCGTGCGCAGTTTTGCGCAAATCCGCGTTTCCGTCCCGCGTTTGCGTGTTCGGATGTGAAAACTTTTACCCCCCGTTGCAGACCCGTTGTGGTGCGGCGGGCACGCGTGTTGGCGTGTGCCGGACGACGTGGTGCATGGCGCGGCATCTGTCGTCGCCTGTCAACGCAGAGCGCTTATTTCAAGCGTTTTTTATTCAGCAGGTGCGATCACGTGTTGCTGCGCGTGACGTTGGCGGTGCGCGATGCAGGGCCGGGAAGGTGCCGCGTGGTGGCGGTGCCGGCGGCGTTCGGATGGACGCGGATGTGAAATTTTTCCGCGGGGGTTGTTGACAGTAAAAAAAACCGTGATTAGGTTTCGCCTCAGCAGACCTTGCCTGCCAAACCGAGTGCGCCGAATCAATCGTCCGATGCGAAGCAGCCCCCTCAAGACCACCGCGTTCCTGCCGACGGTGGACATGGCCCCGCTTCCCCCGGAGAAATGCAAGGCATCTTCCGTTTCGATGCCCGCTCCGCCGATCGAGGCGGGCATTGCCGCATCCGTAACGGCGCGCCTGACGCGCCGGCGGTCCCCGCACGCAGCAACCGCGGGTTTGATCCACCTGGGCGTTTCAACTCCCTATCACTGACGAGGAGCCATCCCATGGCAACCAAGAAAGCTGCGAAGAAAAAGCCCGCCGCCAAGAAAGCGGTGAAGAAGGTCGCTAAGAAGGCCGCTGCCAAGAAGGCAGTGAAGAAGGTCGCGAAGAAGGCGACCGCCAAGAAGGCCGTTAAGAAGGTCGCCAAGAAGGTCGCCAAGAAGACCACTGCGAAGAAGGCAGTGAAGAAGGCGGCGAAGAAGGTAGCCAAGAAGCCGGCGAAGAAGACCGCGAAGAAGGCCGTCAAGAAGGTTGCAAAGAAGGCAACTGCGAAGAAGGCCACTGCAAAGAAGGCGGCAAAGAAGGTCGCCAAGAAGCCGGCAAAGAAGACCGCGAAGAAGGTCGCCAAGAAGGCGACTGCGCGCAAGGCTACTGCCAAGAAGGCAGTGAAGAAGACTGCGAAGAAGGCCACTGCGAAGAAGGCCACCAAGAAGGCTGCCCCGAAGAAGGCTGCCAAGACGGTTGCCAAGCGCAAGCCGGCTGCCCGCAAGAAGAAGGCGGCTCCGGTCGCTCTGCCGGCGACCCCGGCGCCGCTGATCTAAGTACTTCCCGATAGCCGTACCCTGAAACCCCCTTCCCTGGCTGCCCAGCGGGGAGGGGGTTTTTTTATGGGCGATTGCGGACCGGACTGTAGAGTCGAGCCATGCTCGACTGCTTCACCGCCCCTGTAGAGTCGAGCTTGCTCGACTGATTTCCCGGCAGTCGAGCAAGCTCGACTCCACAGCCGCGGTACCGGCGGGAACCGCTCCATCAGGAAATCCAGGAAGCTGCGCTGGCGGGTGGAGCGGTAGCGATCGTGCACGTACACCACGTGCATCGGCCGACCGGCCTGGCCGTGCTGCGGGAACAGCTGCACCAGCCGCCCGGCGGCCACGTCCGCGGCCAGCAGCAGGGTCGACTGCAGCACGATGCCCAGCCCATGCAGCGCCGCTGCACCCAGCGCTTCGCCGTTGTTGATCTGCAGGCGTACAGCGGCGATACACTCGAGGTCGCCAGCCTCGTCCTGCAGCCACTGCGCCAACGCGCAGGGTCCGAACGACAGGCACTGGTGCGACGCCACTTCGGCGAGCGTGCGCGGCGTGCCGTGGCGGGCGAGGTAGGCCGGCGCGGCACACATCATCAACCGGTAGGGCGTCAGTGGGCGTGCCACCAGTGCATCGCTGTCGGCCAGGGTGCCGATGCGCAGCGTCGACCACGCGGTCGCTCAGGCTCGCCTCCCCCCGCACCTGCGGATGGCGCTGCATGTACTCGGCCAGGGCCGGCATGGCGGAGCAGCGCGTGACGGTCAACACAATCGTGCCGGGGCGGATCAACAGCGCGCAGATCCTCGGCCGGTTGCATCCCACCGAGGAAAGCCGGCGCGCGTCCATCGACCGCAACATTCCGGTCGGGCGTTTCGGCGAACCGGAGGAGGTCGCGCCGCTGGCGGGCACATCATCGGCGCTGTGATCCCGGTGGACGGCGGCACGCACTACTTCGCGCACTGAGCCAGGGTTGGTAGAGTCGACTGTCAGTCGACTGCTTTTCGATTCGGGACTGCGTGAGTCGACTGACAGTCGACTCTACCGATCCGGCCCCGCGGAGTCGACTGACAGTCGGCTCTACCGCTCACCGGCAGACTGCCGCGCTCAGCGCGGCGAGGCCACCGCGCGGTTGCCCGAGGCGCCCTTGCCCTTGCGCTTGTCCTGCTGCGCCGGAGTCGCGCCTTCGGCCATCAGGCTGTCGCTGCCGAAATCAGTGTCCACGTCCAGCCAGCGCTGCGCCGGCAGGCCCAGCGCCGAATCGAGCACGGTCGGCAGCAGGCCGCTGGGCAGGCCGCTTTCACCGTTCCAGAGGATGGCGATGCCGAGGTCACGTTCGGGCACCAGTGCGACCAGGCCGCGGTAGCCCTGCACCGCACCGGCATGGAAGACCACGTCGTGGCCGGCGTAATCGAACGTGCGCCAGCCCAGCGCGTAGCCGGCCGAGTGCAGGCGCTCACGGCGCCAACCCGAGCGCATCTCGCCCGGGGTGTTGATCAGGCTCGAATGCAGGGTGGCCAGCAGCGGTGCCGGCAGCACGTCGGGGCGGTGGCCGGTATGGGCCAGCAGCCACTGCGCCATGTCGCTGGCGCTGGCGTTGACGCCGGCGGCCGGGGCGACGCGGTAATAGGTCGGCTTCGGCGTCAGTGACACCCAGCCGTTGCGGCTGCGCACGTGCGGACGCGCCCAGCGCGAGCTGGCCTGGATGCCGGCCAGGCCGAGGCTGGCATCGTTCATGCCCAGCGGCTTGAAGATGCGGCGCTCGACCGATTGTTCGTAGAAGCTGCCCGAGGCGGCATAGACCACGTCGCCGATCAGGCTGAAGGCCACGTTCTGGTAGGCGTAGCAGTCGCCCGGCAGGCACTTGAGGCTGGTGTTGGCCAGCTTCTGGGTCAGCGAGTAGTACTCGGCATTGCCTTCGATGTCGCGGTCGTAGGCGTTGTAGGGCAGGCCGACGCGGTGGCTGAGCACATCGGCCACGGTCAGGCGGTCGGTGGCTTCGGGCGAGTTGAGGCGGAAGCCCGGCACGTAGTCGGTCACCTTGCTGTCCCAGCGCAGCGTGCCGTCGTTGACCAGCAGGCCGGCCATGGTGCCGGCAAAGGCCTTGGACAGCGACGCCAGGCGGAACACGGTGTGCGCGTCGACCGGCAGCGGATTGTTGACGTCGGTGACGCCGTAGCCGCGCGCGCTGAGCACGCGGCCGCCCTGCACGATGGCCACGGCCATGCCCGGCACGCGCTCGCCATAGGTGAGCTGCTGCGCCATCGATTCGATATGGGCGACGTTGAAGCCGGCGGCAGGCAGCTGCACCTGCGGCACCAGGCCGGTGCGGTAGGCCGCCGGCTGGGTGTGGGCGACGCCCGGACCCGCGGCGGTTTCAATGTTGGTCGGCATCGGCGGCAGGGCCGGCGGTGTCTGCGCGGTGGTGGACAAGGCCACGGGCATCAACATGCCCAGCAAACCGGTGGTCGCCGCCCGGACCGGGCGACGCAGGTTGTTCATTTTCATCGGTTGGACCCGTGCGCGACTGCTGTCTGTGATTCTAGCGCCGCTTTTCGCCTGCGCACAAACAAAGCGAAGATGAATGCGCATCTGATTGAAAAAGTTGGATTTTTGACGCCCGGCGACGGGGTCTGGACGCGCCCGCAGATGCCCTCCACATGAGCCCGCCTGGCGGCATCGCGCACGGTCTGCTGGCGATGTTGCAGTGCATTGTCTAACGTACGCGCTTCACTGCCCCCGGAGCTTGCCATGCCGCCATCCAACTGCCGCGTCCCGGCCGGGGCCACCGCGTGAGCGGGGCCACTGGCAAGGGGCCGCTGCGCGGGCTTGTGGCGGCGTTGCGCGAATCGCCGGCGCTGTGGTGGTCGTTCCTGTATTTCTTCTGCCTGCTCAGCGGCTACTACGTGCTGCGCCCGGTGCGCGAGGCGATGGCCGCCTCGTCCGATCTGGAGACGGTGTTCCCGCCGCTGCTGATCGGCTGGTTCGCCAGCCACGGCATCGCCCTGAAGGACTTCGTCCTGCAGTTCCTGTTCACCTGCGTGTTCCTGATCATGCTGGTGCTGCAGCCGGTCTATGGCTGGCTGGTCAGCCGCTTCCCGCGGCGGGTGTTCCTGCCGGTGGTGTATGGCTTCTTCATCGCCACCCTGCTGGTGTTCTACGTGCTGTTCGACAGCGGCGTGCCGGGGCGGGGCATGGCCTTCTTCCTCTGGGTGATGGTCTTCAACCTGTTCGCGGTGGCTGTGTTCTGGAGCTTCATGGCCGATGTCTTCAGCAACGTGCAGGCACGCGCGTACTACGGCTACATCGGCGCGGCCGGCACGGTCGGTGCCTTCCTCGGCCCGGTCCTCACCAGCGCGCTGGTGCAGCGCGTGGGCATCGCCAACCTGATGCTGGTCTCGGCCGGCTTCCTGGTGGTCTGCCTGTTCTGCATCTGGCGGCTGCGGCACTGGGCGGTGCTGCGCGAGCGCGAGCAGCAGCTGGTGTCCGGCGAGAAGCCGATGGGCGGCAGCGTGCTCGACGGCCTCAAGCTGATCGTGCGCGAGCCGCTGCTGCGCTGGCTGGCGATCCTGGTGGTGTTCGGCGTGGGCGTGGGCACGATGCTGTACAACCAGCAGGCCAGCATCGTGCGGGCGGCCTTCAGCGACCCGGCGGCCAGCACGGCGTTCTTCTCGCGCATCGACCTGGCGGTGAACGCGCTGACCCTGCTGCTGCAGCTCAGCCTGACCCGCTGGCTGCTGTCGCGCCACGGCATCGCGCCGGCGCTGCTGATACCGGCCTTCGCCATCCTGCTCGGCTTCTCGGTGCTGGCCGCCTCGCCGCTGCCGATGATGGTGGCGGTGGTGCAGGTGCTGACCCGGGCCAGCGAGTTCTCGCTGTTCAAGCCGGCCCGCGAGACCATCTACACCCGCGTGGACCGCCAGTGGCGCTACAAGGCCGGCGCGGCCATCGACACCGTGGTCTACCGCGGCGCCGACCTGAGCTTCACCTGGGTGCACAAGGGGCTGTCGCTGTTCGGCTCGCATGTGGTGTTCGCCGGCGGCATGCTGGTGGCCGCGTGCATGACGCTGGCCGCGTTCGGCGTGCTGCGCGAAGAGAAGAAGCTGCCGCGCGACCGCTGAGCTGCGCGGGGTCGGATCCCTCTCCCACGGAGAGGGCTCGACCCCATCACCCCATCAACCTACCCAAGGAACCCTGCATGTACTGGATCGCACTCGCCCTGACCCTGCTGGTCGCACTGCTGCACGTCTACTTCCTGGTGCTGGAGATGTTCCTGTGGACCCGCCCGCTGGGCCTGAAGACGTTCCGCAACACGCCGGAGAAGGCCGAGATCACCCGCGTGCTGGCGGCCAACCAGGGCCTGTACAACGGCTTCCTCGCTGCGGGCCTGTTCTGGGGCCTGTTCGACCATCTGCCGATGCTGGTGAACTTCTCGCTGGGCTGCGTGATCGTGGCCGGCTGCTACGGCGCGTGGAGCGTCAACAAGCGGATCTTCTTCATCCAGGCGGTGCCGGCCCTGCTGGCGGCGGTGGCGTGGTGGTTCGTGCCGGCGTAAGCGCTTGGTAGAGCCGAGCCCACGCTCGGCTGCTTTTCCTGTGATCGCCGGAGCCGAGCAAGGGCTCGGCTCTACAACAAACAAAAACGGCGAGCCGAGGCCCGCCGTTTCCGTGTGCGCT
>JAFAFD010000004.1 GCA_023423675.1 Pseudomonadota bacterium
AGCATGGCTCGACTCTACATCCGCGAATGCATTCGCGCTATTTGCTGGCCAGCTGGCGCAGCACGTACTGCAGCAGGCCGCCGTGGTGGGCGAGGAGGCGCGCTTGCGAACCACGGGTTCGCGCGCCTCCGCAGCGCCCCCGCGCTGGCGCGGGGGCCGGGCTTCCGCCCATTGGTGGCACGGGACGGTTCAGCGACCCGCCAGCTGGCGCAGCACGTACTGCAGCAGGCCGCCGTGGCGGAAGTACTCGACTTCCTTCGGGGTCAGCAGCATCACCGACACCTCGAAGGTCTTCTTCGTGCCGTCGGCCTTGGTCGCGGTCACCGTGGCCCGCTTGCTGGCGCCGTCTTCCAGGCCGGTGATGTCGATCGTCTCCGAGCCGTCCAGGCCCAGCGACTGCGCGTTCTCACCGTTGCGGAACTGCAGTGGCAGCACGCCCATGCCGACCAGGTTGGAGCGGTGGATGCGCTCGAAGCTCTCGGCCACGACCGCCTTCACGCCCAGCAGCAGGGTGCCCTTGGCCGCCCAGTCGCGCGACGAGCCGGTGCCGTATTCCTTGCCGGCCAGCACCACCAGCGGCACGTTGTCGGCCTTGTACTTCATGGCCGCGTCGTAGATCGCCAGCTTTTCCGGCTGGCCACCGTTGGCCGGGTAGTACAGGGTATTGCCACCTTCCTCGCCACCGAACATCAGGTTCTTGATGCGGATGTTGGCGAAGGTGCCGCGGACCATGACGTCATCGTTGCCGCGGCGGCTGCCATAGCTGTTGAAGTCGGCCGGCTGCACGCCGCGCTCCTGCAGGAAGCGGCCCGCCGGCGAACCCTTCTTGATGTTGCCGGCCGGGGAAATGTGGTCGGTGGTGATCGAATCGCCGAACAGGCCCATCACGCGTGCGCCGTGCACGTCGTCGATGCTGCCGGTCTGCATGGTCATGCCATCGAAGTACGGCGGGTTCTTGATGTAGGTGGAGGCGTCACTCCACTCGTACAGGTCGCCGTCCGGCGAGGCGATGGTGTTCCAGCGGCTGTCACCCTTGAACACGTCGGCGTAGTTCTGCTTGAACATCTCCGGGCCGATGGTCGCGGCGATGACGTCGCCGATTTCCTTGTTGCTCGGCCAGATGTCGCGCAGGTAAACCGGCTGGCCATCGCTGCCGGTGCCCAGCGGCTGGGTGGTCAGGTCGATGTCGGTGGTGCCGGCGATGGCATAGGCCACCACCAGCGGCGGGCTGGCCAGGTAGTTCATCTTCACTTCGGGGTGCACGCGGCCCTCGAAGTTGCGGTTGCCCGACAGCACCGAGGTGACCACCAGGTCGCCCGTGGCGATGCCGGCGCTGACTTCGGCCGGCAGCGGGCCGGAGTTGCCGATGCAGGTGGTGCAGCCGTAGCCGACCACGTAGAAGCCGATCTTTTCCAGCTCCGTCAGCACGCCGGCCTTTTCCAGGTAATCGGTAACCACGCGCGAGCCTGGGCCAAGCGAGGTCTTTACCCACGGCTGGCGGTTCAGGCCCTTGGCCGCCGCGTTGCGCGCCAGCAGGCCGGCACCGATCATCACCGCCGGGTTGGACGTGTTGGTGCAGGAGGTGATGGCGGCGATGACCACCGCGCCATCCTTCAGCCGCACCTTGCGGCCTTCGATCTCGATGTCGGCCTGGCCCTTGGCCAGTTGCTCGTTGCCGACCGCCGTGCCGCCACCTTCATTGTTGAAGTTGGCGATGGCCGCGTCCTTGCGGTCGCGGTTGGCGGTCAGGCCGACCAGGGCTTCGCGGTAGTTCTTCTGCACGTCTTCAAGCAGCACGCGGTCCTGCGGGCGCTTGGGGCCGGCCAGCGAGGGCTGCACCGTGCCCATGTCGAGCTCGAGCACGGAGGAGTAGATGGCCTCGGGCTGGCCGGGCTCGTGCCACAGGCCCTGGGCCTTCGCATAGGCCTCGACCAGGGCAATCTGTTCGTCGCTGCGGCCGGACAGGCGCAGGTAGCGGATCGCTTCGGCGTCGACCGGGAAGATGCCGCAGGTGGCGCCGTACTCGGGCGACATGTTGCCGATGGTGGCGCGGTCGGCCAGCGGCAGGTGCTGCAGGCCGTCGCCGAAGAACTCGACGAACTTGCCCACCACGCCGTGCGCCCGCAGCATCTGGGTGACGGTCAGCACCAGGTCGGTGGCGGTGGCGCCCTCGGGGAGCTTTCCGCCGAGCTTGAAGCCGATCACCTGCGGGATCAGCATCGACGAGGGCTGGCCGAGCATCGCGGCCTCGGCCTCGATGCCGCCAACGCCCCAGCCGAGCACGCCGATGCCGTTGATCATCGTGGTGTGGCTGTCGGTGCCGAACACGGTGTCCGGGAAGGCCCAGGTCTCGCCCTCGACCTCACTCTCCATCACCACGCGCGCCAGATGCTCCAGGTTCACCTGATGGACGATGCCGGTGTTGGGCGGCACCACCTTGAAGTCCTGGAAGGCGTTCTGGCCCCAGCGCAGGAAGCCGTAGCGCTCCTTGTTGCGCTCGAACTCGATCCTGCCGTTGAGGTCCAGCGCGTCGGGGCGGCCGAAGACATCGACCTGCACCGAGTGGTCGATCACCAGCTCGGACGGGATC
>JAFAFD010000366.1 GCA_023423675.1 Pseudomonadota bacterium
CTCAGGCCATGGGCTGGGCGATGTCGGCGATACGGTAACCGGCGCTCTGCACGGTGTGCAGCAGCGGACGGTCGAACGGCTTGTCGATGATCTTGCGCAGGTTGTACAGATGGCTGCGCAGGGTGTCCGAATCCGGCAGCCCGTTGCCCCAGATCTCGCGTTCGATTTCCTGGCGGGTGACCACGCGGGGCGATTCCCGCATCAGGATGGTCAGCAGGCGCAGGCCGATCGGCGAAAGCTGCAGTTCGGTACCGGCACGGGTGGCCCGCATGCTGACCGGATCGAGCACGAGGTCGGCGACCTTGAGCACTTCCGAACCGACCTGGCGACGTTCGCGGCGGATCAGCGCGCGCAGGCGGGCTTCCAGTTCCTGGATGGCGAACGGCTTGGTCAGGTAGTCATCGGCACCAAACCCCAGGCCGGTGAGCTTGTCGTCCAGCGTGTCGCGCGCGGTCAGCATCAGCACCGGCGTCGACTTGCGGGCATCGTTGCGCAGGCGGCGGCACACTTCGATGCCATCCAGGCGCGGCAGCATAAGGTCCAGCACGACCACGTCGTAGCTGTTTTCAGCGGCCAGACGGTAGCCGTCCAGGCCATCCTGCGCATAGTCCACCTCGAAGCCACGGCCTTCCAGGTATTCGCCGATCATCTCGGAGATGTTGCGGTTGTCCTCGACCACCAGCACCAAGCCGGAAGTCTCCTTCGTCTGACGCATGTGAGTACCTCTTTCTTCAGCTTTGTGAAACATGCCCGATCGACGGTGGACGCGATGTGAAGTTCCGTCAAGACACCGAAAAAAGTTTCACAGCAGGGGTTTGAGCAGCGGCCAGACGTTGTCCAGCACCTTCGGCTGGGCCTGCGCGGTGGGGTGCAGGCCGTCGGCCTGCATCAGCCCCGGCTGCAGGGCCACGCCTTCCAGCAGGAACGGCAGCAGCGGCACCTTGTACGTGTCGGCCAGCGCGCGGTAGGCGGCGGCCAGGCGCTGGCGGTAGGCCGGGCCGTAGTTGGGCGGCACGTCGATGCCCAGCAGCAGCACCTTGGCGCCGGCGGCGCGGCTGGCCAGCAGCATCTTTTCCAGGTTGCCCTGCACCTGCGCCGGGGTCAGCCCGCGCAGGGCGTCGTTGCCGCCCAGGGCAATGACCACGACGGTCGGCTTCTCCTTGGCCAGCAGGCCCGGCAGGCGGGTCAACGCGCCGGCGGTGGTTTCCCCGCTCATGCTGGCGTTGACGATGCGCGGCGGGGTTTTCGACTGCTGCCTGACCCGCTTGTCCAGCAGACTGACCCAGCCCGCGTCGGCCGGGATATTGTGGGCAGCACTGAGGCTGTCACCGAGCACCAGCACCGTGCCGGCCGGACCTTTGGCACACGCCAGCCCGGACCACAGCAGCAACCCTAGCAGCAGCACCATCATCGTGCCGGCTTGCCGGCTCCATCCTGTAATGCGCATTTGGAGTCTCCTCATCGACAGCCTGTCCCCCCGCAGCGCGTCCGTCGCCATCGCCGTCGACCAGGTCGGCAAATCCGTGCATGGCCCGGAGGGTGAAGTCCACATACTGGACAACATCACCCTCACGGTACATGAAGGCACCAGCGTGGCGATTGTCGGGGCCTCCGGTTCCGGCAAGACCACCCTGCTCGGCCTGCTGGCCGGGCTGGACCTGCCCAGCCGCGGCGGCATCACCCTGGCCGGTCAGGCGCTGGGCGCACTGGACGAGGAAGCCCGGGCGCAGCTGCGCGCACGCGAAGTGGGCTTCGTGTTCCAGAGCTTCCACCTGCTGCCGGCGCTGACGGCGGCCGAAAACGTCGCGCTGCCGCTGGAACTGGCCGGCCGCGAGGACCGCGCGCGGGTCGATGAGGTGCTGGCCCAGGTGGGCCTCTCGCACCGCGCCCGCCACTACCCGCGACAGCTGTCCGGCGGCGAGCAGCAGCGCGTGGCCCTGGCCCGTGCCTTCGTCACCCGCCCGCGCATCCTGTTCGCCGATGAACCCACCGGGTCGCTGGACCAGGCCACCGGCCAGCACATCAGCGACCTGCTGTTCGAACTCAACGCCGGCAGCGGCACCACCCTGGTGCTGGTCACCCACGACCTGCGCCTGGCCCAGCGATGCCAGTACATCCATCGCATCGACAATGGCCGCCTGCAGGCGGTCGAGTACGGGGCGCAGGCATGAACCTGCTGCGGCACGCCTGGCGCGCGCTGCGCCGCGAAGCCCTGGCCGGTGACCTGCTGACCGTGTTCGCCGCGCTGGTGCTGGGCGTGGCGGTGATGACCGCCGTCGGCACGCTGGTGAACCGGGTCAACCTGGCCCTGACCGGCAGCGCGGCCGAGATGCTGGGCGGCGATCTCGGCGTGGCCGGGCGCAGCGATCCGCCCGCGGCCTTCGCCGAAGAAGCGCAGCGGCGCGGGCTGGCCTCCACCCGCATCGCCGGCTTCGGCAGCGTGCTGTTCAACGGCGATGCCAGCCAGATGGCCAGCATCAAGGCGGTGCAGGCCGGCTACCCGCTGCGCGGCACGCTGCGGGTACGGGCCACGCCGGGCGGCGCGCTGATCGCCGATGCCGGCATGCCGCCGCAGGGCCAGACCTATGCCGACCCGCGCCTGCTGCAGGCGCTGGGCCTGAAGGTCGGTGACGCGCTGGAATTTGGTGCAGGCACGCTGCGCGTGGCCGGCATCATCGAGGCCGAGCCGGACAGCGGTGGCGACCTGCTGACGCTCTCCCCCACCCTGCTCGTCAACCGCGCCGACGTCGATGGCACCGGCCTGCTCGGGCCGGGCAGCCGCATCAACTACCGGCTGATGGTGGCCGGTGCGCCGGACCAGGTGGCCGCGTACCGGCAGTGGCTGCTGCCGCAGGTGAAGGGCATGCGCCTGCTGAGCGTGGACGACACGCAGCGCGGCGTGCGCCAGGCGTTTGATCTGGCTGGCCGCTTCCTCGGCCTCAGCGCGCTGCTGGCAGTGCTGCTGGCCGGCGTGGCCACCGCGCTGGCGGCCAACCGCTTCGCGTTGCGCCGCATTGACCAGGTGGCGATCCTGCGCTGCATCGGTGCGCGCCAGCGCGACATCCTCACTGGCCTGGCGCTGCAGCTGCTGATGCTGGCGGTGCCGGCCTGCGCGCTCGGCATCGGCCTGGGCATGGCCGCGCAGGAAGGTCTGGTGCAGGTGCTGGGCAGCCTGGTGCCGCAGCGCCTGCCGCTGCCCGAGGCCACCCCGGCGCTGACCGGTGCGGGCATCGGCCTGCTGCTGCTGTTCGGCTTCGGCCTGCCGCCGCTGCTGCGCCTGCGCGGGGTGCCGCCGATGCGCGTGCTCAACCGCTCCTTCGCCGCCCTGCCGCCGGCCTCGCTGCTGGCCTATGTGGCCGCACTGGGTGCCAGCCTGCTGCTGGCGGTGCAGGTCACCGGTGACCTGAAGCTGGCGCTGTGGGTGCTGGGCGGCTTGGCTGCGCTGGCGCTGGCCGCCGGCGTGGTCGGCTTCGGCCTGCTGCAGCTGCTGCGCGGCCTGCAGCACCGCCTGCATGGCAACTGGCGGCTGGGCCTGGCCGCGCTGACCCGGCGGAGGATGCTGGCGGTGATGCAGCTGGTGGGCCTGTCGCTGTCGCTGTGCGCGCTGCTGCTCTTGGCGGTGACCGGCCCCGGCCTGCTGCAGCAATGGCGAGAGCGCCTGCCGGAGAACACGCCCAACTACTTCCTGATCAACATCCAGCCCGAGCAGCGCGACAGCGTGCTGGCCGCGCTGCAGGGGCTGGGCGCGGCCGATGCCAGCGTCGAACCGATGGCCACCGGCCGCCTGATCGCAATCAACGGCAAGCCGCCGCTGCGCGTGGACCGCACGCCGGAGCAGAACGGCCAGCCGGCGCAGGGCGAAGGCCAGCGCGAGGACGATGACGAGAACCGGCCGTTGAACTTCAGCTGGCGCAGCACCTTCCCGCCGGCCAACACACTGGTCAACGGCACGTTCTGGAAGGCCGACAGCACCGCGCCGGAGGCCTCGGTGGAGATCGGCTGGGCCAGACGCTACGGCGTGTACCCCGGCGATCGCATCACCATTGCCGTGGGCGGGCAGGAACGCGAGTTCACCGTCACCAGCGTGCGCAAGGCGGACTGGAACACCTTCCGCCCGAACTTCTTCGTGCTGCTCAACCCCAACGCGGTGGGCGATACGCCGCACAACCTGCTGTCGGCGTTCCATCTGCCGGCCGGCAAGGCCGCGGGCCTGGGTGCGCTGGTGCGCGAACAGCCGAACTTGTCGCTGCTGGATGTGGACGCGGTGATCTCGCAGGTGCGCGAGGTGATGAACCGCGTCGCCCAGGCGGTGCAGCTGGTGATGGTGTTCAGCCTGCTGGCCGGCGTGCTGGTGCTGCTGGCCGCACTGCAGGCCACCGCCGGCGAGCGCCGCTACGACAGCGCGGTGCTGCGCACGCTGGGGGCCACCCGGCGCCAGCTGCGCGGTGCGGTGCTGGTGGAGTTCGGCGCGCTGGGTGCGCTGGCCGCGCTGCTGGCCGTGGGTGCGGCGGCCGGCATCGGCGTGGCGGTATCGCAGAAGGTGTTCGAGCTGCCGCTGCTGCCGCCGTGGCCGGGCCTGCTGCTGGGCGGGCTGGTGGGCATCGGCCTGAGCCTGCTGGCCGGCTGGTGGGGCACGCGGGCGATCCTGCACACGCCGCCGGCGCTGGCCCTGCGCGAGGCCTGACGCGGCCGTGACACGCGACGGGTGGGGCCGGCGGTATGCTGCGCGCCCCACCCGATGAGATCGCCCGGATGCCCGGCACGTCGTTCGCTGCTTACCTGTACCCGGTGTTGCTGCTGCTTGGCAGCAACATCTTCATGACCTTCGCCTGGTACGGCCACCTCAAATACAAGAGCGCGCCGTTGATGATGGTCATCATGGTCAGCTGGGGCATCGCGTTCTTCGAGTACTGCCTGCAGGTGCCCGGCAACCGCCTGGGCAGCGCGGTGTATTCGGCGCCGCAGCTGAAGGGCATGCAGGAAGTGATCACCCTGGTGGTGTTCGCGGTGTTCTCCGCGTTCTACCTGGGCCAGCCGCTGAAGTGGAACCACTACGCCGCGTTCGGGTTGATCGTGCTGGCGGCGTTTTTGATGTTCAAGGAATAAGGGCCATCCACGCGTGGCGTGGATCTACGGACGCCCGCTTCCTGCGGCCCGGCGTTACCGGGCCTTTTCCACGAATTCGGCGAACACGGCGTCGATCTGCGCGTCCTTCACCTTCTTGCCCGACTGGATATCGTCGGCCTGGGTGAACAGCGGGATGATCATTGCCATGCCATCGAGCTGGGTCTTCAGGTGCACGCCCGGGGCCTGGGTCAGGAAGCCGTCCCAGCGCTGGCGCACCTTGGCCCAGTAGCCGGCGGTGGCCTTCCAGTAGTCGCGCGCGGGGCTGAAGTCGACTTCGGTGGTCCGGAGGTAATCGTTGAAGCCGAACTCGCGGGCGATTTCGACTTGGCTGCCGTCGGCGTTGCGC
Organism: Pseudomonadota bacterium; assembly: GCA_023423675.1. GTDB lineage: Bacteria > Pseudomonadota > Gammaproteobacteria > Xanthomonadales > Xanthomonadaceae > Stenotrophomonas. The sequence goes on from JAFAFD010000366.1 coordinate 5,474, forward strand.
TGCACCTTGGTGTTGAACTGCTCGTGGGTCCAGCCGTTCGGGGTGAGCGTGTGGCGGTTGACCACGGCCAGCGCGTTGTAGTCGCTGCGCTTGGTGTATTCGCGGCGCGGCAACGGGCGCCAGCTGATGTCGCTGGTCCAGGTCGGCACGTTGTTGTCGTAGCTCCAGGTGCCGGTGCCGCAGTAGCGCGGCGCGTCACTCACTTCGTAGACGCACTGGGTCCACGCGCCCTGGTTGATGGCCGCCGGAATCGTGCGCACCTGCCAGGTCTGGTCGGCGCTGAACTCGAAGCGGTTGCGCGCTTCATACACCCAGTCCTGCCGCCAGTGCTTGGTGACGTGGCCGCTCTTGGCATCCACCAGCAGGTGCTGCAGGACGATGCGCTGCGGGCTGTCCTCGACCACGATCACCACTTCGTTGCCGGCGCTGCGCATGGCCGGCGCACGCTCATAGCCGGGCTTCAGCAGCACGGTTTCATCGAAGGCGAAATCCACCGTGTATTCGCCCTGCATGGCCAGGATGCTGGTGTGGTCACGGGCGATATCGGTGGGCTGGGCGCGGGCGGCACCGGCGACGGCAAACAGCAGCATCACGCTGGCGGCGTGCGACTTCATCAGGGAGTTCCTTGGGGAGTGTCAGGTTCGATGGGTGGCCATCCGTGGCCGCAATCGATCCATCAGGGTTCCATCAAACCGGGTTCAGAGGTGCACCAGCGGCAGGTCGCCGGTGAGGCGCGGCGCGGGCCGGCGGGCGGCGTCGGCGCAGCAGCAGTCATCGATGGAGAGTTCACCCTCGGCACCTTCCAGCCGGGCGATGCGGCGCGCGGTGGCCGCCCCCAGCGAGGACAGCGTGGACAGGCTGGCGGCCAGGGTGCTGCCGTCGTCGGCGGCATGCAGGCGCAGCGCGCACAGGCGCCAGCGCTGGCCCCCCAGGTGGCCGGCCAGGCGCCGCCACAGGCGCTCGCCGACACTGCCTTCGGCATCGTGTTCCGGGCCCGGCGGCAGCGACGCCACCAGCCGGTCCCAGGCGAGGAAATCGCTGTCGGGCAGCAGGTAGAGGCGCCACACGCAGCGGCCGCGGCCATCGAGGAAGCACAGGCTTTCGCGCAGGCCTTCGCTGTCCACGCCCTGGCAGGCATGCACCGACACGGCCTGGCGCCAGCCGCCCAGCTCGCTGCTGTCGGCGTGGTACAGGCACAGCACGGTGCCCAGCGCAGCCAGCTGCGCCGGCGTGGGCCAGGCCTGCAGCGCGTGGTGCGGCAGGAAGGACGACAGGCGACGGGCGGATAGGGCTCGGCTCATGGGATTCACCAGGACACGGCAGGAGTGGCCGACAGGGTCGGACCGGTGGCGTACGCGTCGCTTGGACGCGCGGCGAGGCAACAGGTCATCGGCGAGGGCCCGACCAGGCAGGAGGGAGCCCCCGGCCACCGGCACGCCAAGCGTGCACGGACAGCCGAGGGGGAGAGAGCGGGAGCGGACGGGTCGCCCACCCTGCCAGCGTTGCCGGCAGGAGGGAGGGAGGCGGGCGACCAGACCGCGTTACTTGGTCAGGATCAGCTTGTCGTTGCTGGTGTGGCGCAGCCGGTAGAAACGGTCGCCGTGCTGGATCAGGATTTCGCGGCGGCCCTTCAGCAGGGCTTCGCTGTCGATCACTTCTTCCGGCGGAACGACACGCACGGGGCGGTCGCGCAGGGTCAGCGTTTCGGGGCGCAGCAGTACAGGTTGAGCATTCATGAGCATCTGGACTCGTGCGAGGGACGCTTTAGATGATAATGATTCTCAGTTAACAATCAACAACCATTCTCAATTCCATTGATGAGATTTATGATCGATTTCTCAATTTCGATAGATCACATCAATGAAAGGCGCGGATAGGGGGCCGATCCGCCGCGAAGCCCTCAGGCGAAGGCCGCTTCCACCTTCGCCCAGCCCGCATCGTCCACCTGCTGCAGCACCTCCAGCGCCTGCAGGTTCTGCAGCAGCTGGCTGACCCGGCTGGCGCCGAGTATCACGCTGGAGACATTCGGGTTGCGCAGGCACCAGGCAATGGCCAGGCTGGCCGGGGCATGGCCGAGCTCGGCGGCAACCTCGCTGAAGCGGCGTACCTGGGCCAGGCGCACGGCAGCGTTCTGGCCCAGCACCAGGTCCTGCAGCCAGCCCATGCCCTCGCGGCCCAGCCGTGCATCGGCGGGAATGCCCTGGTCGTACTTGCCGCTGAGCAGGCCCGAGGCCAGCGGCGAGAAGATGGTGGTGCCCAGCCCGGCGCTGGCGTACAGCGGGGCGTACTCCACTTCCACCCGCTCGCGGTGCAGCAGGTTGTACTGAGGCTGTTCCATCGACGGCGCCTGCCAGTTGTGGCGGGCGGCGATGTCCACCGCTTCCTCGATCTGCGTGGCAGACCACTCGGAAGTGCCCCAGTACAGCACCTTGCCCTGCCGGACCAGGGTGTCCATGGCATGCACGGTCTCGACGATCGGCGCATCCGGATCCGGGCGGTGGCAGTAATAAAGGTCCAGGTAGTCCACCCGCAGACGCTTGAGCGCGGCATGGCAGGCATCGGTCACATGCTTGCGCGACAGGCCGCGCTGGGTCGGCCGGGGATCCTTGGCGCTGCCGAAGAACACCTTGCTGGACACGCAGTAGCCGTCGCGCGGCAGGCGCAGGTCGGCGATCACGTCGCCCATCACCTGCTCGGCGCGGCCGTTGGCATAGCCCTCGGCGTTGTCGAAGAAGTTGATGCCGTGATCCCAGGCGGCGGCCACCAGGTTGCGGGCCTCGTCACGCGGCACCTGGTCGCCGAAGGTCACCCAGGCGCCGAAGGACAGGGCGGACACCGGCAGGCCGGTGGAACCAAGGCGACGGTAGAGCATGCGATTCTCCTGTTGCAGGCCCGCATACGGGCCGGGATCGAGCCCCATTCTACCCGCCCCCGTCGGCGGCAAGCCCTTGCCGTTGCTGGCCTGATCGGTGCCGATGGGCCCGCGCACGCCGCTTTTCCTTGCCCCAGCCCCGGCCCTGCACTAGGCTTCCCGTTTTTCGCGCGCCCCCGGGGGGAGCTCTCATGGTCGAAGGTTTGGGCAGGATCGGCTTCGGCCTTTTCGGGTTGGCGGTGCTGATCGGCATCACCTGGCTGTTTTCCAACAACAAGCGCGCGGTGGACTGGAAGCTGGTCATCACCGGCATCACCCTGCAGATCGCCTTCGCGGCGCTGGTGATCCTGGTACCGGGCGGGCGTGACGTGTTCGATGCCCTGGGCAAGGGCTTCGTCAAGATCCTCAGCTTCGTCAACGAGGGCTCGGGTTTCATCTTCGGCTCGTTGATGGACACCCAGAACTACGGCTTCATCTTCGCCTTCCAGGTGCTGCCGACCATCATCTTCTTCTCGGCGCTGATGGGCGTGATGTACCACCTGAACGTCATGCAGGGCATCGTCCGCGTGATGGCGTGGTCGATCACCAAGGTGATGCGCGTGTCCGGTGCGGAAACCACCAGCGTCTGCGCCAGCGTCTTCATCGGCCAGACCGAGGCGCCGCTGACCGTGCGCCCGTACATCGCGAAGATGACCCAGTCCGAGCTGCTGACCATGATGATCGGCGGCATGGCGCACATCGCTGGCGGCGTGCTGGCGGCCTACGTGGGCATGCTCGGCGGCGGTGACCCGGCGCAGCAGGCCTTCTACGCCAAGCATCTGCTGGCGGCCAGCATCATGGCGGCCCCGGCCACCCTGGTCGTGGCCAAGCTGCTGATCCCGGAAACCGGCACCCCGCTGACCCGCGGCACGGTGAAGATGGAAGTCGAGAAGACCTCCAGCAACATCATCGACGCGGCTGCGGCTGGCGCCGGCGACGGCCTGAAGCTGGCGCTGAACATCGGCGCGATGCTGCTGGCCTTCATCGCCCTGATCGCCCTGCTGAACGCCCCGCTGACCTGGATCGGTGATGTCACCGGCCTGGCTGCCGCGATCGGCAAGCCGACCAACCTGTCGACCATCTTCGGCTACGTGCTGGCCCCGATCGCCTGGGTCATCGGTACCCCGTGGGCCGATGCCACCACCGTCGGCTCGCTGATCGGCCAGAAGGTCGTCATCAACGAGTTCGTGGCCTACACCGAGCTGTCGCAGATCGTGAACGGCCAGATCGCCGGCGTGTCGCTGTCCGACGAAGGCCGCCTGATCGCGACCTACGCCCTGTGCGGCTTCGCCAACTTCAGCTCGATCGCCATCCAGATCGGCGGCATCGGTGGCCTGGCCCCGGAACGTCGCCACGACCTGGCCAAGTTCGGCCTGCGCGCGGTGCTGGGCGGTACCATCGCCACCTTCATGACGGCGACCATCGCCGGCGTGCTGACGCACTTCAGTTGAACCCTTGTTTGAGAAGAAATCCCCTATGAGCAGCAGTGTCGTTGTCGTCGGTTCCTTCAATGTCGATCACGTGTGGCGGTGCGAAGCGCTGCCGGCGCCGGGCGCGACCATTGCCGGCCGCTACAGCACCGGCCCGGGTGGCAAGGGCTTCAACCAGGCCGTGGCTGCCTGCCGGGCCGGCGCCGACACCACGTTCGTGTGCGCGCTCGGCGATGACGTCGGTGGCGCCACGGCGCGTGACCTGGCCGCGCAGGATGGCTTCGCGCTGATCGCCGAGGCCAGCAACGAGCCGACCGGCACCGCTGGCATCTATGTCGATGCCCGTGGTCGCAACACCATCGTCATCGGCCCCGGTGCCAATGCCGCGCTGAGCACCGCGTTCCTGGAACAGCAGCAGGCGCTGCTGGCCGGTGCCAAGGTGGTGCTGGTGCAGCTGGAATCGCCGGTGCAGACCATCGAAGCCGCGCTGGCTGCGGCGCGCGAAGCCGGTGTCACCACCGTGCTGAACGCCGCACCGGCCGACGCCCCGTCCAGCATCGGCCTGCTGAAGCTGGCCGATGTGCTGACCCCGAACGAGACCGAGTTCGCGTCGCTGCTCGGCCGCCATGTGGGTGAGCGCGTGGATGCCGACGACGTGGCCGCGCTGGATGGCGCCAGCCTGCACGCGCTGTGCCGCAAGCTGGTCGGCAACGGCACCGTGGTGGTCACCCTGGGTGCGGTGGGCGTGTTCGTTTCGCACGCCGACGAGAACCTGCGTGGCGACACCCAGCCGTACTACCGCGTGGGCGCCGAACAGGTGCAGTCGATCGACACCACCGGTGCCGGTGATGCCTTCAACGGTGCGCTGGCGGCCTCGATCGCCCAGGTGCCGGATGCGCCGTTCGCACGCCACGTGCGCTTCGCCAACCAGTTCGCCGGCCGTTCCACCGAGAAGGAAGGCGCCGCTGCGGCGATGCCGCGCTTCACCCCGGCCGACGCTGAAATGAAATAAAGCCACGCCATGCGTGGATGAAAACCCCGGTCGTGCGAACGCCCGGGGTTTTTTGTGTCCGGCGACACGCCCCATCCACGCATGGCGTGGATCTACCGGGTGCGTGGGCCGCGCCATGCGTGAATGGAGGCTCCGGCCAGTAGATCCACGCCATGCGTGGATGGGCCTTCCCCCATGACCCAGCCGCCCACCATGACTGGGCCGTGGGGGCGGCGGAAGCGACCATCAAGCATCTGCTGATGCCGGTGTGGCATGAGGTCGGTCCGGATTGGCCTGAACAGGGCCGCCCTTGGCGGCGCGGCGGCGGGCCCTGCGGCCTACAATGGGCACATGCAGATCGGCCCGTACACCATTGCCCCCAACGTCGTGCTGGCCCCCATGGCCGGCGTCACCGACAAGCCCTTCCGCCTGCTGTGCAAACGGCTGGGTGCGGGTCTGGCCGCCTCGGAAATGACCATCAGCGACCCGCGCTTCTGGACCACGCGCAAGTCGATCCACCGCATGGACCACGAGGGCGAACCGGCGCCGATCAGCGTGCAGATTGCCGGCACCGAGCCGCAGCAGCTGGCCGAGGCGGCGCGCTACAACGTCGACCACGGCGCGCAGATCATCGACATCAACATGGGCTGCCCGGCCAAGAAGGTGTGCAACGCCTGGGCCGGCTCGGCGCTGATGCGCGATGAACTGCTGGTGGCGCGCATCCTCGAAGCCGTGGTCAACGCGGTGGACGTGCCGGTCACCCTGAAGATCCGCACCGGCTGGGACTGCGACCATCGCAACGGGCCGGTGATCGCGCGCATCGCCGAGGACAGCGGCATCGCCGCGCTGGCCGTGCACGGCCGCACCCGCGACCAGCATTACACCGGCCAGGCCGAGTACGGCACCATCGGTGAGATCAAGGCCGCGCTGCGCATCCCGGTCATCGCCAACGGCGATATCGATTCGCCGCAGAAGGCCGCCCATGTGCTGCAGCAGACCGGCGTGGACGCGGTGATGATCGGCCGTTCCGCACAGGGCCGGCCGTGGATCTTCCGCGAAGTGGCGCACTACCTGGCCACCGGCCAGGAACTGCCGCCGCCGTCGCTGGAGGAAGTGCGCGACATCCTGCTGGGCCACCTGCATGCGCTGCACGCGTTCTACGGTGAGCCGCAGGGCGTGCGCATCGCCCGCAAGCACCTGGGCTGGTACGCCAAGGATCGGCCGGAGAACGCCGCCTTCCGCGCGGTGGTCAACCGTGCCGAAGACCCGGCCAGCCAGATCGCGCTGACCACCGAGTATTTCGACCGCCTGATTGCCGGGGAACCGGCGATGCCCTCCGCTGCCTGATGCCACGACCATGACGCCGCCGATCTCTTCCCCGACCTACCTGCACGGTTTTTCCGGCACCGAACAGCAGCGCCTGATGACCCAGGCACGCCTGCTGGAATCGAGCATCTTCAGCCAGATCGACTACACCGGTGCGCGCCACCTGCTGGAAGTCGGCAGCGGCGTCGGTGCGCAGACTGAAATCCTGCTGCGCCGTTTCCCCGAGCTGCACGTCACCGGCGTGGACCTGAGCGAGGCGCAGCTGGCTACCGCGCGTGAGAACCTGGCGCGCACGCCGTGGTGCAGCGACCGCTACACCCTGCAGCAGGCCGATGCCGGCGAACTGCCGTTCGAGGCCCGCAGCTTTGATTCGGCCTTCCTGTGCTGGGTGCTGGAACACGTGCCCTCCCCTGCGCGCGTGCTGAGCGAAGTGCGCCGCGTGCTGGCCCCGGGCTCGCCGGTCTACATCACCGAGGTGATGAATGCCTCGTTCCTGCTGGATCCGTATTCGCCGCACATCTGGCGCTACTGGATGGCCTTCAACGATTTCCAGCACGACCACGGCGGCGACCCGTTCGTCGGCGCCAAGCTCGGCAACCTGCTGCTGGCCGGTGGCTTCCGCGACGTGCACACCGAGATCAAGACCATCCACCTGGACAACCGCGAACCGGCACGCCGCAAGACGATGATCGCGTTCTGGGAACAGCTGCTGCTGTCGGCCGCCGACCAGCTGCTGCAGGCCGGCGCCGTGGACGAGGAAACCGTGGAAGGCATGCGCCGCGAGTTCCGCCTGGTGCAGAACGACCCGAACGCGGTGTTCTTCTATTCGTTCGTGCAGGGCCGCGCGACGGTGTATTGATGTACCGCCCGCGCGGTGCGCGGGTTCACGGGTCGATGTGCAGGGTCGCCGCCGGCGGCGCCTGCCAGATCCGCTGCCACATCGCCGCCAGCCGGTGCCCGGCATCGGCGCGTGCGGCCGGGCTGCTGTAATCCATGCGCTGCTGCTGCGGCACGATCGCCCGCCACTGCCCATCGACCTGCTCGGCCACCGCGAAGTTGAAGGTGTAGTCCGGCTCCAGGCCCATGCGCAGGTCGCTCAGCATCAGCTGGTTGTCCACCACCTGCGCGCGCATGAAGCCGCGGTTGAACCACTGCAGCCGCTGCACGGCCGGAATCGCGGACGCTTCGCGCAGCGCCTGCACATTGGACGGATGGCCTTCAAACCGCATCGGGCCCTGGTCGGCCACCAGCGAACGGTCGCCCACCACGTAGCCACTGGGCGTCATCGCCACCACCCGCCACAGCAGGGTGTTGAACGGCATCGGCACCGAGAACCGCGGCGCATCGCCCAGGCCCATTGCGGCCAGGCTCTGCTGCGCGGCGCGGTCGACCTGGGCCTTGGCCACCAGGCCCCAGCCCAGGTAGGCCGTGCTGACCAGCAGCGAGACGCCCAGCACCTTGCCCGCCCACGGCCGTGCGCGCGCGAACCAGGCCACCACGCAGCCCAGCAGCAGCCACACGGTGTAGGCCGGGTCGATGATGAAGACGCTGGAACCCATCGTCGGATGCGGCCGCAGCGGCCACCACAGCTGGGTGCCGTAGACGGTGAACGCATCCAGCAGCGGATGGGTGACCAGGGCCAGCTGGATGGCCCAGAACCAGCGCAGCGGTGACTGCGCCACGCGGCCGTTGCCGAAGCGCTTGAACAGCCACCAGATCAGCGCGGCCACCCACGGCAGCACCAGCAGCGAATGGCTGAAGCTGCGGTGGTCGACCATGTTCGCCACCGGGTCGGCCGCGGCGAAGCCGAGCCACAGGGCATCGAGGTCGGGCAGCGTGCCGAGTGCGGCACCGGCCAGCAGGCCCGCGCGGCGGTGGCCGGGCGGAGCGATGGCGGCAGCGACGGCGCCACCGAGAACGATCTGGGTCAACGAGTCCAT
>JAFAFD010000400.1 GCA_023423675.1 Pseudomonadota bacterium
GACCTATCCCACGTTGTCGCCGGACGGTTCGCAGGTTGCCTATGAAGGCGCGAACGAGGACGGCAAGGGCGGCAACGCGATCAAGGTGCAGACGTCCGGCAACGCGCCGGCACGCCAGCTGCTGTCGCCGCCGGAAGGCGCCAACGATCGTTTCCCGACCTGGTCACCGGATGGCCGCGAGATTGCCTTTGCACGCTTTGGCGCCAACGGCAGCTGCCAGGTGCTGGTGGCCAGTGCCACCGGCGGCGCGCTGCGCCAGGCCACGCGCTGCGATGGCACCGAACTGCTGAGCTTCGACTGGACGCCGGACGGCCGTGGGCTGGTGTTCGGCAGCATGGTCGGCCGCTACGCCCATCGCGGCATCCGCGTGCTGGATCTGCCCACCGGGCAGTGGCGGGCGATCGACTACGCGGTGGACGAGGACGATTTCGACTATGCGCCGCGCTATTCGCCCGATGGCCGCTGGCTGGTGTTCGTACGCAATCCTCAGCTGGGCGATCTGTGGCGCGTGCCGGCCACGGGCGGCACGCCCGAACAGCTGACCAATGAATCGGCGGAGCTGCGTGGCTGGGCCTGGCTCAGCGATGGCCGCACCATCGTGTTCGGTCGCCGCGTCGACAGTGAGGCCCGTCTTTACTATCTGGACGTGGCACGGCGCACCCTGCGTGACGCCGGCCTGGATGATGCGCAGTGGCCGGCGGTGTCGCGCCGCGGCGACATGCTCGCCTTCGTGCACCGGCGCGCCCAGTTCGGCGTGTTCAGGATGTCGGCGACCGGTGGCAGCGAGCGCCTGTTTGCTTCCAGCGGTCGCGACGCCCAGCCGATGCTGGCCCCCGATGGCCACCAGCTGGTCTTCAGTTCCGACCGCTCCGGCAGCTTCGCGCTGTGGTGGGCCGACCTGCAGCGGCCCGATTCGCTGCGGCCTATCGAGGGGCTGCGCCCGGAAGCCCGGCAAGCCCCGGACTGGTCCGAGGACAGCCGCCAGGTGCTGGTGGTGGGCCGCGACGATCACGGCAATGCAGTGGTCTACGAGATTGCCCCCCGCGATGAACGGCTGCAGCTGCTGCCGGTGCCGGTCGAGCAGCCACTGCAGGTGCTGTACGGGGCGAACCCGGACCAGCTGCTGGTGCTTGAGCGCGACGCGGACCAGCACACCCGCCTGAGCCTGTTCGACCGCAGCAGCCAGCCGTGGCGACGCCTGGCCAGCGTGGAAGGCGTCTCCCAGGCGCGCTTCGACCGCAGCGGTGGGCGGGTGGTGTTCACCAGCCTGGCGGCCAGCGGGCTGTGGTCGATCGATCCGGCCCTGGACCAGACCAGTATCCAGCAGATCAGCCAGGACCGGCCCAGCCGCTGGCGCTACCGGACCTGGACCGTGGCCGGGCAGGGCGGCGTGGATTACCTCGGTACCAGCAATGCCTGCGCCACTACCCTGGTGCGCCTGCGCGACGGCCAGGAGGAACCGGAGCGTTGCCTGGATGCGCAGCGGCTCAGTGCCGGCAACGGCCTGAGCGCCAGCGCCGATGGAAATGACCTGTACCTTGCCCTGGCGGTCACCGACGGGGCCGACATCGGCGTCATGCGCCTGCCCGCGTCTGCGCCGCCGCTGTTTCCTGCCTTCAGCAAGTTGTTGATCTTCAACGACAATGGGCCTTCGTAGTTTCTTCGTGACACTGTCGTCGCGAATTCGTGGCGATCTCGTCAGACTTTCCTGACTCGGAAGTGCCTGATTTGGCAAAACGGAGGCCTGTACTTGGCAAACCCGTGGTGCCCTCATGCGTCAACTCTCTCTGGCCGATCGCGGCCAAACCGTGTCCCTCGACAAGGCCGTCGACGATGTAGCCCCGACCTGTCTGGCAGTGGCCCGCCTGGGCAGCCTGCAGACTGCCGGCATCAACTTCACCGTATGGATGCAGGTGCGTGGCACCTCCTGGGTGGAAGCGAAGGAAGGCCGTTTCCGTCTGCGCCAGGGTGAATGGATCGCGTTCGAGAAGGAATCGCGCCCGCTGGTGCAGGCCGGTCGCAATGGCCTGTGCGTGGGCCTGAGCCTGAACCCGGAAGCGCTGCGAGTGCTGGCCGAGATGGCCGACTGCGGTCTCTATGCCGGCCGTGGGCGGATGAGCCGTGGCGACGCCCGCGTCGGTCTGCGCCTGTGGCGTGAGGCACTGGCCAATGGCCTGCCCGCACCGGCCCTGCGTCCGCTGCTGCTGCATCTGGCGGGCCTGCAACGCAGCCTGGCCGACAACGTCCAGCGCTGCCCGGGCCGCTCGCGCAGCCGCAAGCGCCAGGTGTTCGGCCGCATGCAGCGCGCCCGCCTGTACCTGGAAGGCAACAGCCACCGTGTGGTGCGCATCGGCGAACTGGCCGAGCTGACCAACTTCTCCAGCTGGTATCTCTCCAAGACCTTCCAGAGCCTGTACGAAGAAAGCCCGCAGTCGCTGTCCGCACGCCTGCGCCTCGAGCGTGCCGCGGACCTGCTGCGCGACACCGACATGATGGTGGGTGAAGTGGCAGCCGCCAGCGGCTTCGACAACTGCTGCAGCTTCGCCCGCGCTTTCCGCGCGCGCTACGGCACCTCCGCTTCGCGTTTTCGTGAGAACGGCGCGAAGCTTCCGCCACAATCAGCAAAGTCTCCGGGTGTGTCGCGCAAATACAGCGCTGCAACGCAATCGTAACGTGCTGGGGTGTTTTAACACGCTGCTAACACGTACCTTGGAGAGATTGATGAACTTCCGTAATCCCGCAGTGCGGCTCGGCCTCCTGCCGGCCGGCATTGCGCT
>JAFAFD010000439.1 GCA_023423675.1 Pseudomonadota bacterium
GCCTGCAGTCGCGCGCCATCCCCATCCTGATGCTGTCGGCCATGGGCAGCGCACCGGACCGTGTGATCGGTCTGGAAATGGGCGCGGATGACTATCTGGCCAAACCCTTCGACCCGCGCGAGCTGCTCGCCCGCGTGCGCGCGCTGCTGCGCCGGCAGGACAAGCTGCGCGCACAGACACCGATGGAGTTGCGCTTCGACGGCTGGCGCCTGTTGCCGGAACAGCGTCGCCTGTTTGCACCCGAGGGCACCGAGGTAGCGCTCAGTCGGGGTGAGTTCGCATTGCTGCAGGCGCTGGCCGAGCGCCCCGGCCGCGTACTGGACCGCGAACGGTTGATGCAGCTCACTCGCGGCGACGACAGTGACAGCGTGGACCGCGCCGTGGACCTGGCCATCAGCCGCCTGCGCCGCAAGCTCGCCCACGCCGCCAGCGGCGGTGATGGCCTGGTGCAGACCCTGCGAGGTGAGGGCTACCGTTTCGGCGCAGTGGTGCAGCGATTGTGAGCGCGCGTCTGAGCACTGTGCGCTGGAGCACCGCGCGATGGATTGCGATGCTGGCCGTCAGCAGCCTGCTGCTGGCCACCGCGGTCAGCATGGCGGTGGTGGGCTGGCTGCCGCGCCCGGCAGCGCCGCAGATGCGGCTGGACCAGGCCATGCAGGTACTGCGCGGGGAGCGCCCGGCTGACAGCATGGGGCTGCGCCTGGACGTGCGCGCGCAGCCGCCGGAAGGCACAAGCCATGCGCGCCTGCAGCAGCTGGTGGCCGATGCCCTGCATCATCCCGCCCAGCGGGTGCGGTTGGTCTGGGCAGGCAACAGCAAGCCACCGGATATCCACGTCATCGCCTCGGGTGGGGAGCAGGCCAGTGCCAGCGATACGGCCGCTTTGAAAGCTGCGCAGCGGGTGCTCGCCAACCTGCCGTGGCCACCGTTCGAACTGGCCGTGCAGCAGGCTGATGGGCGCTGGCGGGTGGTCAGCAGTGCCTACAGCGATCTGGCTGCCTGGCGAAGGCAGGTGCTGCTGGCCTTGCTGGGCGGCATGGTGCTGCTGGCGCCGCTGGCTGCATGGGCGGCGGTGCGTCTGGGCCGACCGCTGCGCCGCCTGGCCGATGCCAGCGCCCATCTCGATCTGCATGCCCAGACGCCGCTGCCCGACGACGGCCCACGCGAAGTGCAGATGCTTGCCGTAGCCCTGGATGCGGGCCGTACCCGCCTGCGCGAACAGGCGCAGCAGATGACGAGAATGTTGGCCGCAGTGGCGCACGATCTGCGCACGCCGCTCACCGGCCTGCGCCTGCGCGCCGACTTCGCGCCGCCCGCACAGGCCGCACGCATGGTGGCCGACATCGAGCGCATGAACGCGATGATCGAGCAGGTACTCGATTACGCACGCGGCGAACTGCAGCCGCCGCAGCTGCGGCCGAGGGACCTGGCGCCGATGCTGGAAGACTGCGTGCAGGCTGCGCGACTTCGTGGCACCGAGGTGGACGCTGAACTCCCTGTCGCTCTGCATTGGCAGGCCGATGCCCTGCTGCTGCGCCGCGCGCTGGAGAACCTGATCGACAATGCCAGGCGCTACGCGGGTGCAGTGGAGCTGCGTGCGGCGGAAAGAAACGGACTGCTGCAGCTGGACATTCTGGATCGCGGCCCCGGCATTCCCGCAGAAGACCGCGAGCGCCTGTTGCAGCCTTTCCAGCGCAGTGAAAGCTCGCGCAGCCGCGCCACCGGCGGCACCGGCCTCGGCCTCGCCGTGGCCGCCAATGCCGCACGCAGCCATGGTGGCCAGCTGCAGCTTCTGGAGCGCGAAGGCGGCGGCCTGATCGCCCGCCTGCAGCTGCCCCAGGCCCGATAGATCCACGCCACGCGTGGATGGGGCATACAGCACAAGCTTGCAGTTCCATTCAATCGGGATATTATTAGCCGCCTAATCATATCGGTGGTTGCAATGCTGGAAGCAAAACACACCGCTCTCGTCGACGAGGCCACCCGCCGCGGCCATGCCAACCTGGCGCAGCTGCGCCTGTGCTTCCAGCTGCTTTCCCTGTCCGCCGCCATCGACCGCGACTGCGCCACCCGGCTTGCACCGCATGGCCTCAGCGAAGGCCGCTTCATCGTGCTGTTCCTGCTGCAGGGCGCCGGCGGCACGCTGCCCCCGCACGAGCTGGCCGAACGCGCAGGCGTCACCCGCGCCACCATCAGTGGCCTGCTGGACGGCCTGCAGCGCGAGGGACTGCTGCAGCGAAAGCACGATGCCGAAGACGGACGCCGCCTGCAGATCGTGCTCACCGCCCGCGGCAGGCGCCTGGCCGAGGAACTGTTCAACCAGCACACGCAGTGGATCGGTGGGCTGTTCAACGGCTTGGATGCCCGTGAGCAGGCGCAGCTTTCGCAGTTGTTGGCCAAGGTCTGGCAGCACACCGACAGCGGGCGCGAGGCAACGCCATGAGCGCCGTCATCAGCGCCGCGCGGCAGCACGAACTTGACACCGGTGCAGCCTCCAGCACGCATCTGGCCGAGTGCCTTGCAGTGGACTTCGCAACGCTGCTGCAGGCGGCTGCGCGGCTGCCTGAGGCTGCCATGCGGCGCATGCGCGATGCGGCGAGCAAGGGCATCACTCAGCGCATGGCCCTGGCTGCCGCGTTGCTGCGCGAGGCGGGGCAGGGCGACGCCTCGTACTGGCAGTCGCACTCGTCGGACACCGTGCGTGGCTGGGCGTGTTACCTGATTGGCAGCGATACCACGTTGGCTCTGGCTGACAAGCTGAAGGCCCTGCGGCCGCTGGCCGATGACCCGCACTTCGGCGTGCGCGAATGGGCCTGGTTGGCCGTGCGTGCCGACCTGGTGGCCGTCCCGATGCAGGCACTGCAGCTGCTGCTGCCGTGGGTGGATGAAGCCTCACCGTACCTGCGCCGTTTCGCCTGCGAAGCCCTGCGCCCACGCGGTGTGTGGGCCACGCACATCACCGTGTTCAAGCAAGAGCCGCAACACGCACTGCCGCTGCTGGACGCCCTGGCCAACGATCGCGAGCGATACGTGCAGGATTCGGTGGGCAACTGGCTCAACGATGCCAGCAAGACGCAACCCGAGTGGGTGCGCGACCTCTGCGCGCGCTGGCAACGCGAACACAGCAGCGCAGCAAACGCGTACATCCGCAAGCGCGCCCAACGCTCCCTCCGGTAACGCCGGCCGATAACCGGCAACCCCACCACGCGGGTAGCGCCGGGCCATGCCCGGCGGACGCATGAACCCCAACACCCCAAGGAAGGCCCCAATGCCCCACATCCTCATCGAGCACTACACCGCCACCGCCGCCTGGGCTGCACTTCCGCCCGCGCAGCGTACGGCCTTCTTCGCCCGTATTGGCGCCGGCATGCAGCAGTTCGACGCGGCGCGCATCACGCCGCTGGCCATGGGCCGCATCGCCCGTGATGTACCGCATGGCAGCGCCGAACAGTTCTACGCCGTCTGGCAATGCGCCAGCCGCGCCAACGCCGATGCACTGGTCGCCGGCATCAGCGCCACAGGCTGGCATGAGTACTTCACCACCACCAACACGGTAGGCGCCGTGGATGCCATGCCGCAGCACCTGCACGATCTGGCAACCCACGAGTAGATCCACGCCATGCGTGGATGAACCCTCCCACGCACCCAGGTAGCGCCGGACCATGCCCGGCGGCTCCCCGGTCATCCGCCAATGCCTGATTACTGCGG
>JAFAFD010000483.1 GCA_023423675.1 Pseudomonadota bacterium
ATGGTGCCCGGAGCCGGAATCGAACCGGCATGGGGTTGCCCCCGGCGGATTTTAAGTCCGATGCGTCTACCAGTTTCGCCATCCGGGCCTGCAGCGCGCGCCGATTGTAACGGAATCGCTGCCCGCACCGGCGGATAACGCGGCTTTTACGCAGCTGGCTGCGGCGCTGGTTACAGTCCGCCCACTCTCCCGGGAATGGCGACATGCACGGACGTGGCAGGCAGTGGATGCAGTGTGGGCTGGTGCTGGCCGTGTGGCTGGCCGCAGGGGCCGTGTCGGCGCAGCCGGTACCACCGCCAGCGGAGCCGGAGGCCGGGGTCGATCTGGACACCGTGCAGGTCCCCGGCGAACAGCCGGGCCCGGGCCTGTGGAAGGTGACCGGGCCGCAGGGGCACGTGTTGTGGATCCTCGGTACGGTGTCGCCGCTGCCGGCGCGCGTGGAGTGGCGTTCGGACGAGGTCGAACGCACCATCGCCGGCGTCGACCACGTGCTGGGCGACCCGGGCTTTGGGCTGGACGCGAAGATCGGCTTCTTCAAGGGGCTGACCCTGCTGCCGCTGGCGAAGAAGACCGCGCGTGATCCGCAGGGGCGCACACTGGACCAGCTGCTGCCCGCGCCGACCTATGCGCGCTGGCTGGGCCTGAAACAGACTTACCTGGGCAATGATCGCGGCGTGGAAAAGGAGCGCCCGCTGGTGGCCTCCGGCCGGCTGTACCAGGCCTTTCTCAAACGCAATGGCCTGCGCGACAGCAAACAGGTCAAGGACGCACTGAAGCGCGTCTACAAGGCCCATGACCTGCAGCCGGAAGACGTGCAGGTGAAGCTGAAGATCGACGACATGCGTGGCGCGCTGAAGGAACTGCAAGCCTCGGAAGTGGATGACCGCGCGTGCTTCGAACGTACGCTCGACACGGTGGAGTTCCAGGCGCCGGTGCTGCGCGAGCGCGCCAATGCGTGGGCGCTGGGTGATGTCGCCGCGTTGAAGCGTCTTTCCTCCTCGACGATGGCGCAGAGCTGCAGGGAAATGCTGCAGGACTCGGAGTTCGTGCGCCGCCGTGGCTGGAGCAATCTGCCGCAGCAGGTACGCGCGCGCTGGTTGCAGGCGGCCGATGCCGCGCTGGCCAAACATGCCGGCACGTTTGCCACGGTGCCGGTCAGCCAGCTGCTGGGCGAAGGCTATCTGGAAGAACTGACGCAGCGCGGCTACGTGATCGAGGCGCCGCCGGAATAGCGAGCGCTTGAAGTCCCCGAGCTTCCTGTCATATTTCCCTGTATCAGGGGAAGGGGAGTGGCGGAGATGGCGTTGCATGCGTTTGCCTATGTCAGTACGGCCAGGGAAGGGCTGGACGTGCCCGATCTCGATGCGCTGCTGGCCGACGCGACCACCTTCAACCGCATGGCCGGTGTCACCGGTGTGCTGATGTTCGATGGCACCCGCTTCCTGCAGTACATCGAAGGGCCGCGCGATGGCGTGGCATCGGTGCATGCGCGCATCCTCAATGCGCGCCGTCACGGCAGCGTCAGCGAGCTGGCTGCGGGCGCGCTGCAGTCGCGCTGGTTCCCGCGCTGGACCATGGCCAACCGCATGATCGATGCGGCCACGCTGGACCGCATCGTGGCCGCGCCGTGGCCGGGCTTCGACAACGTGCTGCCGTCGAGCAGCCACGGTTTTGCGTTGCTGCTGGAGGCCTGGACCGGCGGTCACGGCGAACTGGAGCCGGCCGCGGTCAGCCTGGGCTCCTGAGCCCGGCGTGGCCTGTCGCCGCCGGGGCGGTTAACCTTGCGGGCATGCTTGCCTTCACCGCGGACACCCGGATGACCCAGACCCTGTCGCTGCCCACGGGGCATCGCCCATGAGCGCGCCCATCGGCGCCGCGCAGCAACCGCTGCCGGCCGTGATCGGGCTGGGCTACGTCGGCCTGCCGCTGGCGGTGGCATTCGGCCGCCACGTGCCCACGCTGGGTTATGACATCGACGCGGCACGCATCGCCGAGCTGGGCAGCGGCCAGGACCACACCCTCGAGATGGAGCCGGAGGACCTGGCTGCGGCGATGCAGCTGCGCTACAGCAGCGATCCTGCGCAGCTGGACGCCTGCAACGTCTACATCGTCACCGTGCCCACGCCGATCGATGCGTATGAGCAGCCGGACCTGGAGCCACTGCGCTCGGCCACGCGCCTGGTGGCCAGCCATCTGCGCGCCGGCGATCTGGTCATCTACGAGTCCACGGTCTACCCGGGTACCACCGAGGAAGTGTGCGTGCCGCTGCTGGAAGAGGGCTCGGGACTGCGCTTCAACGAGGATTTCTACTGCGGCTACAGCCCCGAACGGGTCAGCCCGGGGGATCGCCAGCGGCGTCTGGCCGACATCCGCAAGATCACCTCCGGATCGACCCCGGCGGTGGCGGCGGTGGTCGACGGCCTGTACCAGCGCATCATCGCCGCCGGCACCTTCCCGGCACCGTCGATGCGCGTGGCCGAAGCGGCCAAGGTGGTGGAGAACATCCAGCGCGACGTCAACATCGCCCTGGTCAACGAGCTGGCGCTGATCTTCGACCGGCTCGGCATCGACACCCAGGATGTGCTGGACGCTGCGGGCAGCAAGTGGAATTTCCTGCCGTTCCGGCCCGGCCTGGTCGGCGGCCACTGCATCGGCGTGGACCCGTACTACCTGCTGCACAAATCCGAGAGCGTGGGCTTCCACCCGGACCTGATCCACACCGCGCGGCAGGTCAACAACCGTGTCGGCGAACACGTCGCCACCCGCGTGCTGGCGATGCTGGCCGAGCGCGGTCGTGCGGCAGCGCAGTCGCGCATCCTGGTGCTGGGCGTGACCTTCAAGGAGGACTGCCCGGACCTGCGCAACAGCCGCGCGCTGGAACTGGCCCAGCGCCTGCAGTCGGCCGGCGCACAGGTGCAGGTAAGCGACCCGTGGGTGGGGCCGGCGGCCCTCGCTGATGCCAACGTGCACTGGGTGGCCGAGCCGCAGGCCGGGCACTACGACGCAGTGGTGCTGGCGGTGGCCCATGCCAGCTTCAAGACCTTGAGTGAAGAGAGCATCCGCGCCCTGCTGGCGCCCGGCGGCCTGGTCTACGACGTGAAGTCGGCCTGGCCGCGCAGCGTGGTCGACGACCGCCTGTAGACACCCGCACGGTAGACTGTGGCGGTTGCAACCGAGGAACGCCATGCACCGGTATATCGTCTACCTGCTCGCCATCCTGCTGTTTCCCCTGAGCCTGTGGTTGGCCACGATCTGGCCGGCCTGGTACTGGGGCGTCGGCCTGACCGCTGCGATGGTGGCACTGGGCACCTGGGACCTGCTGCAGAAACGCAGCACCCTGCGCCGCAACTATCCGGTGATGGCGCACTTCCGCTACGGGCTGGAATCCATCGGCCCGGAAATCCGCCAGTACTTCGTGCAGAGCGACCTGGAGGACGTGCCGTTCTCGCGCCAGCAGCGTGCGCTGATCTACCAGCGCGCCAAGAACGAGATGGACACGGTGCCCTTCGGTACCCTGCGCAGCACCTACGCGGTGGACTACGAGTGGATCAACCACTCGCTGGCACCGACCACCATCGCCGCGCATGATTTCCGCGTGCTGATCGGCCCTACCTGCGCCAAGCCCTATTCGGCCAGCGTGTTCAACATCTCGGCGATGAGCTTCGGTTCGCTGTCGGCCAACGCGATCCGCGCACTGAACGACGGCGCGCGTCGCGGCGGCTTCTACCACGACACCGGCGAGGGCTCGATTTCGCCGTATCACCGCGAGATGGGCGGTGACCTGGTCTGGGAAATCGGCTCGGGCTACTTCGGCTGCCGTGACGAGAAGGGTGGTTTCAGCGAGGAGCGCTTCATCGCCAATGCCACCCACGATCAGGTCAAGATGATCGAGATCAAGCTGTCACAGGGGGCCAAGCCGGGCCACGGTGGCGTGCTGCCGGCGCCGAAGGTGACTGCAGAGATCTCCGCCACCCGCGGCGTGCCGATGGGCGTGGACTGCGTGTCGCCCTCGCGCCATTCGGCGTTCACCACGCCGGTGGAACTGCTGCAGTTCGTCGCCCGCCTGCGGGAGCTGTCCGGTGGCAAGCCGGTGGGCTTCAAGCTGGCCATCGGCCACCCGTGGGAATGGTTCGGCATTGCCAAGGCCATGCAGGAAACCGGCCTGCTGCCCGATTTCATCGTGGTCGATGGTGCCGAAGGTGGCACCGGCGCGGCGCCGGCCGAGTTCGTCGACCATGTGGGCGTGCCGATGCACGAGGCACTGCTGCTGGTGCACAACACCCTGGTCGGCCTGGACCTGCGCGAGCGCATCCGTATCGGTGCGGCCGGCAAGATCACCAGTGCCTTCGAGATCGCCCGCACCATCGCGCTCGGCGCGGACTGGTGCAACGCCGGCCGCGGCTTCATGTTCGCGCTCGGCTGCATCCAGTCGCTGAGCTGCCATACCGACAAGTGCCCGACCGGCATCGCCACCCAGAACCCGGCGCGCTGGAAGCATCTGGACGCACCGGACAAGGCCACGCGCGTGCACAGCTACCACGAGCACACCCTGCATGCGCTGAAGGAA
>JAFAFD010000484.1 GCA_023423675.1 Pseudomonadota bacterium
GACCAACGGTCCGCACCCACCAATACCCGCAGCAGCGTCAGCGCAGGTAATCGCCCTTCGCCATCCCCTCGCCCAGGTGATCCAGGAACGAGCTGATGCGCGCCGACACTGCAGTGTTGCGGTAGTACACTGCGTGGATCGGCTGGTACACATCCAGCGTCTGCGCGGCCAGCACCGGCACCAGGGTGCCGGCAGCGCGGTCGCGGTCGGTGACGAAGTCGGACAGGCAGGTGATGCCCACGCCTTCCACCGCCAGCCGGCGCAGGGTCTCGCCGCTGGAGACGGCGATATCCGGGCGCACCAGCAGCTGCCCGTCGGCGTCGCCCGGCAGCGGCCAGCGGTTCAAGGATTCCGGTTCGTTGAAGCTGAGCAGCGTGTGCTGGCCCAGCGCGGCCACGCTGGCCGGTTCGCCATGCGCGGCCAGGTAGGCCGGGCTGGCCACCAGCTGCAGCCGGCAGCGCCCCAGCGAACGCGCGTGCAGGGTCGAATCGGCCAGCGGGCCGATGCGGATGGCCAGGTCGGTGCGCCGCTCCAGCAGGTCGATGTAGCGCTCGGAACTGTTCAGTTCCAGCTGCACCTCCGGGTAGCGCGCGCGGTAGCTGGCCACCAGCGGCGCGATCACGTGCAGCACGAAGGGCATGGCTGCATCCACGCGCAGCCGCCCGGCCGGGCGCTCGCGGCGGGCGGCCATCTGTTCCTCGGCCGATTCCACCGCATCGATGATCGCCCGCGCATGGCGCAGGTAGGCCTCGCCCTCGGCGGTCAGGTGCAGGCGGCGGGTGGTGCGGGTCAGCAGGGTGGTGCCCAGCTTCTCCTCCAGCCGGCCCAGCGCGCGGCTGACGCCCGAGGGTGTCTGCCCCAGCTGCTCGGCGGCGGCGCTGATCGAACCGCTGTCGATGACGGCCAGGAAGGCCTGCATTTCGTCGAGGGTGGTCTTCATGGCGCCATTATTGACCAGCAGGCAAGAGTGATTGGCGTGAAGACCGGTTTTTCGGCAAAGGTGCGCCGCGCACACTGCGCGCCTTCCTTCCCTCCGGAGCCTGCCATGACCCGTGGCATTCCCCTCGCCCTGCTGGCGCTGACCCTCGGCGCCTTCGCCATCGGCACCACTGAATTCGTCATCGTCGGCCTCATTCCGACCATCGCCGCCGACCTGCACGTCAGCCTGCCCTCGGCCGGCCTGCTGGTCTCGTTGTATGCCCTGGGCGTGGCCATCGGCGCGCCGGTGCTGACCGCACTGACCGGCCGCGTGCCGCGCAAGCAGCTGCTGGTCGCGCTGATGCTGATGTTCACCCTCGGCAACGTCATCGCCTGGATGGCACCGGGCTACACCTCGCTGATCGTCGCCCGCATCCTCACCGGCCTGGCCCATGGCGTGTTCTTCTCCATCGGCTCGATCATCGCCACCGCAGTGGTGCCGAAGGAAAAGGCCGCCAGCGCGATCGCCATCATGTTCACCGGTCTGACCGTGGCGCTGGTGACCGGCGTGCCGCTGGGCACCTTCATCGGCCAGCACCTGGGCTGGCGTGCGACCTTCCTGGCCGTGGCCGGGCTGGGCGTGGTGGCCCTGCTGGGTGCGCTGCTGTTCGTGCCGCGCAACGTGCCGCAGAGCGCGCCGGCCAGCTTCCGCCAGCAGCTGGGCGTGCTGGCCCAGCCGCGCCTGCTGCTGGTCTATGCGACGACCGCGCTGGGCTATGGCGGTACGTTCCTGGCCTTCACCTACCTGGCGCCGATCCTGCAGGACGTCACCGGTTTCTCGGCCAATGCGGTCAGCCTGGTGCTGCTGGTGTACGGCGTGTCGGTGGCGATCGGCAACCTGTGGGGTGGCCGCCTGGCCGACCGCCTCGGCCCGGTGCCGGCGCTGAAGCGTATCTTCGCGCTGCTGGCCATCGTGCTGTTCGTGCTCACCTTCACCGCCTACAACGCCTGGCTGATGCTGCTGACCGTGCTGGCCATGGGCGCGGTGGCCTTCGGCAACGTGCCGGGCCTGCAGGTGTATGTGGTCAAGCAGGCACAGCGTTACGCGCCGCAGGCCACTGATGTGGCCTCGGGCCTGAACATCGCCGCGTTCAACATCGGCATCGCCCTGGGCGCCTCGCTGGGCGGCCTGGTGGTGGAGCACATCGGCCTGATGCACACGCCGTGGCTGGGCGCGCTGGTCGTCGTGCTGGCCTACGCACTGACCGTGCTCAGCGGCCGCCTGGATCGCCGCGATGGCGTCGACCACCGTGCCGAGGGCATCGCCGTTACCGCCCATTGACCGGCAACGCAATGCACCGTTGCCGGCATGCACACGGTCCCTGACCTACCCTTCCTGTTCACTCCTTTCCCCCCGTTGGAGCTTCCCATGACTGTCCCCGCCTTTGGTCTTGGCACCTTCCGCCTGAAAGACCAGACCGTGATCGATTCCGTCCGCAATGCGCTGGACGTCGGTTACCGCGCCATCGATACCGCGCAGATCTACGGCAATGAAGCCGAGCTCGGCCAGGCCATCGCCGAATCCGGCGTGCCGCGCGACGACATCTACCTGACCACCAAGGTGTGGATCACCGAGTTCAAGCGCGATGCGCTGCTGGCCAGCCTGCGCACCAGCCTGGAAAAGCTGCGCACCGACCATGTCGAGCTGACCCTGATCCACTGGCCCTCGCCGAATGACCAGGTGGACGTGCCGATGGAGGAATACCTGCTGGCGCTGGCCGAGGCCAAGGCACAGGGCCTGACCCGCGAGATCGGCATCTCCAACTTCACCATCGCGCAGACCCGCAAGGCGATCGAGATCCTCGGTGCCGATGCCATCGCCACCAACCAGATCGAGATCCACCCGTACCTGCAGAACCGCCTGCTGGTGAAGTTCCTGCAGGACAACGGCATCCGCATTACCGCCTACATGAGCCTGGCCTACGGCGAAGTGCTGAAGGACCCGGTGATCCAGGCCATCGCCGGCCGCCACCAGGCCACCCCGGCACAGGTCGCACTGGCCTGGGCACTGCAGCAGGGCTTTGCGGTCATCCCGTCGTCGACCAAGCGCGAGAACCTGGCCGGCAACCTGGAAGCAGCAGCGATCCGCCTGACCGACGACGACATGGCGCAGATCGCCAAGCTTGATCGTGGCCAGCGTCTGGCCAACCCGGAAGGCATCGCCCCGGCCTGGGATTGAGGAACGGCCGCCGGGCGTGGCCCGGCGCTACCG
>JAFAFD010000492.1 GCA_023423675.1 Pseudomonadota bacterium
CGCTTGGGCGCGATGCGCGCCAGCGCGGTGTCCAGGTCGGGGTGCACCTGCAGGCGCGAATACTCGTGGTAGTCCAGCCCGGCGCGCTTGAGCTGCTTGTCTTCCAGTGCGAACCCGAGTGGTTCGACCAAGTGCAGCTGCGCGCCGGTGTTGGCGCAGAGCCGGATCACATTGCCCGTGTTGGGCGGGATTTCCGGTTGGAACAGGATCACGTGGAACAGGGGCGCGGCATTCATCGCTGCAGTGTACCTGCGACCGATGCCGCCTTTACGGCGCACGCCCTGCGCGGGGCAGGGCGGACGCCGCTTACGGGCGCAGCAGGACCTGGGCGGTTTCGGTGGCCAGGGCCTGCAGATCGGCAGAACTCGGGCGCACCTGCAGGGCCGGCAGGTTGGTGATGACCTGGTTGGCGACGCTGGTGGCGGCGGCGGCCAGGGTGGCGGCGTAGCGCTGGGCTTCCAGCTCGGCGGCCAGGGCCACGCGCTGTTCCAGGCTCGGGCGCACTTCGACGGCGGCCAGGGTGGTGATCGGCAGGGCGGCAGCGACCGGGGCGGCGATGAAGCCGTCGCGCTCGGCCAGCTGGTCGGCGCTGGGACGCACTTCCACGGTGGCGAGGGTGACGATGCCGCTGGCCTGTTCCCAGGCCTGCTGGGCCAGCTGGTCGGCGGCCGGGCGGACCTGCACGGTGGACAGGGTCTTGATGGATTCGGAGGCCTGCACCGACGAAACAACCGCGGTGCCGGCAATCAGGGCGATGGCGATGGCAATGGTCTTGGTGTTCATGACGGGGCCTGTTTAGTGTTGGTGAGCGGTGGTGTGGTAGTAAGGTAGTACACCGATTCAGGGCATGCAAGGAAAATTTTCAAATCCCTGCTTTTGTTCAGCATCCAGTCATTTTTGATCTGAAGCCCTTTCTGGCACGGGAGATACAAAGCAATCCCCGTGCCAAGTTCAGGCTATTGATTCAAAAGGGTTTTAAGGTGGGCGAAGAGTGTCCGCAGGGCGGACACCTGTCCGTTCGAACGGCGGTGGACACTGTCCGGACCATGAACTGGGCGGGCCGTGACCGCCTCGAAGCGGGCCGGGGAGGCCCTCGGCGGCAAACACCCCCAGTGACTGGTGGCCGATACCGGCCCCCGCGCCCGCGCGCTAGGATCGCGATTCACCAACGTGACCAAGGATCCGGAAATGTCTCTCGCCCTGCGCCCGCGCACCGCGCTGCTGGCCGTCGCCCTCAGTACCGCCCTCGGCACGCTTGCGCCGACCGCCGCACTGGCGGCCAAGCCGGCCGCCGCCACCAAGGTCGATATCCCGTTCGAGCAGTTCACCCTGCCCAACGGCCTGCGCGTGATCGTGCATACCGACCGCAAGGCGCCGATCGTGGCGGTCAACATCTGGTACCACGTGGGCAGCAAGGACGAGCCGGCCGGCCGTACCGGTTTCGCGCACCTGTTCGAACACTTGATGTTCCAGAGCAGCGAGAACCACGACGGCGAGTACTTCGAGCCCTTCAAGCAGGTCGGTGCCACGGGCCAGAACGGCACCACCAACACCGACCGCACCAACTACTTCGAGAACGTGCCGACCACTGCGCTGGACATGGCGCTGTGGATGGAATCGGATCGCATGGGCCACTTGGTCGGTGCGATCGACCAAGCGGCGCTGGACGAGCAGCGCGGCGTGGTGCAGAACGAGAAGCGCCAGGGCGAGAACCAGCCCTATGGCCAGGTGTGGGAGAAGATCAACCGTTCGCTGTACCCGGTCGGCCACCCGTACCACCACAGCGTCATCGGTTCGATGAACGACCTCAACGCCGCCTCGCTGGATGACGTCAAGACCTGGTTCCGCACCTGGTACGGCCCCAACAACGCGGTGCTTGTGCTGGCCGGCGATATCGACCTGGCCACCGCCAAGGAAAAGGCCGCCAAGTACTTCGGCAGCATTCCGGCCGGCCCGACCATGGCCCAGCCGAAGGTGGACGTCGCCAAGCGCGATGCCGACACCCGTGAAGTGATGACCGACAAGGTTCCGCAGGCGCGCATCTACCGCGCCTGGAACGTGGCCCAGGTCGGCACCACCGACATCGACCAGCTGCAGCTGCTGGGGCAGATCCTCGGTGGCGCCAAGTCCTCGCGCCTGAGCCAGCGCCTGCAGCACCAGGACAAGCTGGTCGACAACATCAGCGCCGGTGCCTACGGCTCGCAGCTGGGCTCCAATTTCATGGTCATGGCGACCGTGAAGCAGGGCCAGGACCCGGCCCAGGTCGAGAAGATCATCGATGAGGAGATCGAGCGCCTGCTGAAGGACGGCCCGACCGCCGACGAGCTGTCGCGCGCCAAGACCGGCTTCCGCGCCGGCTTCATCCGCGGCATCGAGCGCATCGGTGGCTTCGGCGGCAAGGCCGACGCGCTGGCCGAGTGCGCGGTCTACACCGGCGACCCGGGCTGCTTCCGCACCTCGCTGGCCAACATCGACAAGGCCACCGCCGCCGACCTCAAGCGCGTGGGCGCGCAGTGGCTGGACAAGGGCAGCCACACCCTGGTGGTCGAGCCGGGTGAGCGCGTCGCGCTGCAGGAAGAAGCCTCGGCCACGCCGAAGCCGTTCAACGTGCCGGCCGTGGACAGCAAGTACAGCACCCTGCCGGAACAAGTCGACCGCAAGGCCGGCGTGCCGCAGACCCGCGAGTTCCCGCAGCTGAAGTTCCCGGCACTGCAGCGCGCCACCCTGAAGAACGGAACCACCGTGGTGCTGGCCGAGCGCCACGAGATTCCGGTGGTGCAGTTCAGCTACCAGTTCCCGGGCGGCTTCACCGCCGACCAGGGCCGCAAGCCGGGCACCGCCAACTTCACCATGAACCTGATGACCGAAGGTGCCGGTAAGCTGGGCTCGCTGGCCTTCGCCGATGCGGCCGATGCGCTGGGCGCCAGCCTGGACGCGGGTGCCGGCCTGGATTCGGTGACCGTCGACCTGTCGGCACTGAAGGAGAACCTGGTGCCGTCGCTGGCCCTGTACCGCGACCTGCTGCGCGAGCCGCGCTTCGAGCAGGGCGAGATCGACCGGGTCAAGGCCTCGTGGATCGCCGGCATCAAGCAGGAGAAGGTCAACCCGAACGCGGTGGCCATGCGCGTGCTGCCGCCGCTGCTGTACGGCAAGGGCCACCCGTACGCCATTCCGTTCACCGGCAGCGGTGACGAAGCGGCGATCACCAGCCTGGGCCGCGAGGACCTGGTCGACTTCCACCGCGACTGGCTGCGCCCGCAGGACGGCACCCTGATCGTGGTCGGTGACACCACCCTGGCCGAGATCGTGCCGCTGCTGGACAAGCAGCTGGGCGACTGGAAGGCCAGCGGCGATGCGCCGGTGATCAAGGCCAGCACCGCCGTGGCCGTGCCGACCGCTCCGCGCGTGTTCCTGATCGACCAGCCCGGTGCGGTGCAGGCCAACCTGTTCGCCGGCCAGGTGGTGGCGCCGTCCAGCGACCCCGGCTCGACCCGCTTCGACATCGCCAATGGCGTGCTCGGTGGTGACTTCACCTCGCGCCTGAACATGAACCTGCGTGAGGACAAGCACTGGTCCTACGGTGCCCGTACCAGCGCCAGCAGCACCGTGGGCCAGCGCCCGTGGATGGCGATGGCGCCGGTGCAGATCGACAAGACCGGTCCGGCCCTGGCGGAAATGCGCAAGGAGATCGCCGAGTTCGCCGATGGCAGCAAGCCGGCCACCGAGGCCGAGGTCAACCGCATCCGCAACATCCAGACCCTGAGCCTGCCGGGCGCCTATGAGACCGCCGCTGCGGTGGCCTCGACCATCGGAAGCATCGTGCAGTTCAAGCGCCCGGACGATTACGTGGTGCGCCGCAAGGCCGAGATCGAGGCGATGACCCCGGCCCAGGTGCAGCAGGCCGCCGCCGCGATCAAGCCGCAGGGCCTGACCTGGGTGGTGGTGGGTGACCTCA
Organism: Pseudomonadota bacterium; assembly: GCA_023423675.1. Classification (GTDB taxonomy): domain Bacteria; phylum Pseudomonadota; class Gammaproteobacteria; order Xanthomonadales; family Xanthomonadaceae; genus Stenotrophomonas. The sequence continues at coordinate 3,956 of JAFAFD010000492.1, forward strand.
AGCAGACCGAAGCGGCCGTGCGCGCGCTGAAGCTGGGCGAAGTGACCGTGATCGACGCCGAAGGCAACCCGGTCAAGAAATAAGGGATGTGCCTGCCCGCCCAGGCGGGCAGGCCTCCTGCGGTAGCGGGGGGGGGGGGGCCGGGGGGGGTGGGGGGGGGGGCGGCCGCCCCCG
>JAFAFD010000495.1 GCA_023423675.1 Pseudomonadota bacterium
CAGAGCAACTGGCGCTGGTACCTGCGTCGCGACGACGCTCCGCAGGGAGCGCCGGTGGTGCTGTTCGACCGCAACGTGATGGACCAGCTGGCCTTCGTGGCCGGCGCGCGCGCGTTCAGCGATGCCATGCAGCCGCATCTGTCCACGCGCTTCGAGCATGTGGTGCGCGCTGATGGCGGTGGACACACCGTGATCGAAGGCGGGCAGGGCAGTGCCCCGGGCCTGCACCTGCAGTGGCGCGCGGCCGAAGGTCCTGCGGCTGATGCATGGACCACCGCCTTCGGCGGACGTGACGCCCTGCTGCGTTTCCTGACCTGCCAGGACGAGGCCATCGCCCGCACCTGCGACCAGCGCTGGGCCAGCACCCGCATCGATCTGCCGGTGGACATCACCCAGCTGCAGCCGCTGCAGCTGCAGGGCGAGCCAAATTGCCCGCGCCTGCAGGCGATGGGCGTGGACCTGGCCGAGGGGCTGGCCCTGCGCCTGCCATCGGTGCCGTTCCGGGTCGTGTCCGAGCGCCTGTTGTGAGATTCTGGCCCTCTGTTTTCCTGCATCACAGATGGCCATGAGCACCACTGTCTACGGTTTGAAGAACTGCGATACCTGCAAGAAGGCGACCAAGTGGCTGGACCGCTTCGGCGTGCCGTACACCTTCGTCGACTACCGCGACAACAAACCCAGCCCGGAAACCCTGCTGGAGTGGGCCGCGCAGCTGGGCGGCCTGGCCGCGATGGTCAACAAGTCGTCCACCACCTGGCGGCAGCTGCCGGACAACCGCAAGGCGGCTGATTCGGATGCCGAGTGGAAACTGCTGCTGCGCGAATACCCGCAGCTGATCAAGCGCCCTGTCGTGGTGACCGCCGACGGCACGGTCAGCCAGGGCTTCAGTGACAACGGCTTCAAGGCACGCTTCGGCGTGGGTGGCGCGTGAGCGCCGTCCTCGACCTGACCTGCGACCTGATCGCGCGGCCGTCGGTGACGCCGGATGATGCGGGCTGCCAGGCGCTGCTGTCCGTGCGCCTGCAGCAGGCTGGTTTCCAGTGCGAACATCTGCGCCTGGGCGAGGTCGACAACCTGTGGGCGACCCACGGCAGCGGCGCACCGGTGCTGGTGCTGCTGGGCCACACCGACGTGGTGCCGCCGGGCCCGCGCGAGGCGTGGCAGAGCGATCCGTTCACCCCGGAGATCCGCGACGGCGTGCTGTACGGCCGTGGCACCGCCGACATGAAGGGCAGCGTGGCGGCCTTCGTCATCGCCGCCGAGCAGTTCGTGGCCGCGCATCCGGACCATGCCGGCACGCTGGCCGTGCTGCTCACCAGCGACGAGGAAGGCGATGCCATCGACGGCGTGCGCCATGTCGCGCGCCTGTTCGCCGAGCGTGGCCAGCGCATCGACTGGTGCATCACCGGCGAGCCCTCGTCGACGGCGACGCTGGGCGACCTGCTGCGCGTCGGCCGCCGCGGCAGCCTGTCGGCCAAGCTGCGCGTGCAGGGCGTGCAGGGCCACGTGGCCTATCCGGACAAGGCGCGCAATCCGATCCACCAGGCGGCGCCGGCGCTGGCCGAACTGAGTGCGCGGCGCTGGGACGAGGGCTATGAGAGCTTCCCGCCGACCAGCCTGCAGATCTCCAACATCCATGCCGGCACCGGCGCCAACAACGTGATTCCCGGCGAGCTGGAGGTGGATTTCAACATCCGTTACAACCCGCACTGGGATGCGCCGAAGCTGGAAGCGGAGATCAGCGCGCTGCTGGACCGGCACGGCCTGCAGTACACGCTGAAGTGGCACCGCAGCGGGGAGCCGTTCTACACCCCGGAAGGCCCGCTGCGTGCGGCCGCGCGAGCGGTGCTGGCCGAACACATCGGCCGTGCCCCGGAAGAAAGCACCGGCGGTGGCACCTCCGATGCGCGCTTCATCGCACCGCTGGGTGCGCAGTGCATCGAAGTGGGGCCGGTCAACGCCAGCATCCACCAGGTGGACGAGAACGTGCGCGTGGATGAACTTGAAGCCCTGCCGGGCCTGTACCAGCGGCTGGTGGAGCGCCTGCTGGTGTAACCCCGCAGTTGGTGGGTGCCGACCGTTGGTCGGCACGGCTCCTGTGGTTGCCAACGCAACTGTTGCACGGCCCCGGAAACCGCGATACGGTCAGTGCCATGTCGATCCACCTGGCCACCGCCGTCAACAATACCAACCGCAATAATCTGCGCACGAACAATCGTGCGCGGCCGATGCGGGACTGCGCCCTGGGTAGATAGAAGCAACATACGCCCGGACACCAGAAAACCCGCATCGGCCGATGCGGGTTTTTTTGTGCCCGGGCGCAGCCCTCCCGGGCCTGGTTGGCCGGTCGAACACCTTCCCCCCGTAATCCCCCACAACAGGAGCGCCACCCATGTGTTCGATCTTCGGAATCTTCGGCCTGCAGGCCGGTGACGATCTTCCCGCCCTGCGCCGCCACGCGCTGGAACTGTCGCAACGCCAGCGCCACCGCGGCCCGGACTGGAGCGGCGTGTACCTGGACGAAGGCGCGCTGCTGGTGCACGAGCGCCTGGCCATCGTCGACCCGGCCGGCGGCTCGCAGCCGCTGCTGTCGGCCGACGGCCAGCTGGCCCTGGCGGTGAACGGCGAGATCTACAACCACCAGGCCCTGAAGGCCGCGCTGACCACCGCGTATGACTTCCAGACCGGTTCGGACTGCGAGGTGATCAACGCGCTGTACCGCCAGGGCGGCTCGCCGGCGCAGTGGCTGGAACAGCTCAACGGCATCTTCGCCTTCGCCCTGTGGGACCGGGATGCCGGCCGCGTGCTGGTCGCCCGCGATCCGGTCGGCGTGGTGCCGCTGTACTGGGGCCACGATGCGCAGGGGCGCCTGCGCGTGGCCTCGGAAATGAAGGCGCTGGTGGATTCCTGCGCCGACGTCGCGCAGTTCCCGCCGGGCCACTACTACGACAGCGCCAGCGGTGAGCTGGTGCGCTACTACCGGCAGCCGTGGCGCGAATACGCCGACGTGGAAGGCCGCCAGGCCGACCTGGCCGAACTGCGCCAGGCCTTCGAACAGGCGGTCGAGCGCCAGCTGATGAGCGACGTGCCGTACGGCGTGCTGCTGTCCGGTGGCCTGGATTCATCGCTGGTGGCCGCCGTGGCCGCGCGTTACGCACGCCGCCGCATCGAGGATGGCGGCCAGAGCGAAGCCTGGTGGCCGCGCCTGCACTCGTTCGCGATCGGGCTGAAGGGCTCTCCCGATCTGGCCGCTGCCGCCATCGCTGCCGAAGCGCTGGGCACCGTCCACCACGGTTTCGAATACAGCTTCGAGGAAGGCCTGGACGTGCTGCCGGAAGTGATCCGCCACATCAAAACCTACGACGTCACCACCATCCGTGCCTCCACGCCGATGTTCCTGCTGGCGCGCCGGATCAAGGCGATGGGCGTGAAGATGGTGCTGTCCGGCGAGGGCAGCGACGAGATCTTCGGTGGCTACCTGTACTTCCACAAGGCGCCGGATGCGCGCGAATTCCACCAGGAACTGGTGCGCAAGCTCGATGCCCTGCACAACTACGATTGCCTGCGTGCCAACAAGTCGATGATGGCCTGGGGCGTGGAGCCGCGCGTGCCGTTCCTCGACCGCGAGTTCCTCGACGTGGCGATGCGTTTCGATGCCGCGCACAAGATGGTCGGCGCCGGTTTCGGTGGCCGCCGCATCGAAAAGGCGGTGCTGCGCGAGGCCTTCGATGGCTACCTGCCCGACAGCATCCTGTGGCGGCAGAAGGAGCAGTTCAGCGATGGCGTGGGTTACGGCTGGATCGATGGCCTGAAGGCGCACGCCGAAGCGCAGGTGAGTGACCGCGTGCTGGCAGCGGCCGACAAGCGCTTCCCGCACAACCCGCCGCAGACCAAGGAGGCGTACTACTACCGCCACCTGTTCGAGCAGTTCTTCCCGAGCCGTGCCGCGGCCGAGACCGTGCCGGGCGGCAAGTCGATCGCCTGTTCCTCGCCGGCCGCGATTGCCTGGGATGCCAGCTTCGCCGCCGCCGCCGATCCGTCCGGCCGTGCCATCGCCGGCGTGCACGAACAGGCCCTGGCCTGATCGATGACCGGTAGCGCCGGACCATTCCCGGCGCGAGCAAGTATCATCGGCCCCCGGCGCATTGGGGAATGTTCATGGACGTACAGAACGGAGGCCATGCGCCGCCGATGAAATGGGGTTGGCGCTACCTGGCCTGGGCCGGTCTGCCGCTGCTGGCCGGCCTGGCGCTGGCGCGCTATGCCGGCCCGGGCGTGCCTGCAGCGGCGGCCAAGGCCGAAGCCGTGGTCGGGGCCGACTGGGCCCATCACCTGACCTCGCCGCTGGGGCTGTTCC
>JAFAFD010000009.1 GCA_023423675.1 Pseudomonadota bacterium
TTGGCTTCTTCGTCGAAGCGCGCGCGCAGCTCGACCACCACCGTCACGTCCTTGCCGTTGCGGGCGGCCTGGATCAGCGCATCGACGATCAGCGAATCCTTGCCGGTGCGGTACAGGGTCTGCTTGATCGCCAGCACGTTCGGGTCCACCGCGGCCTGCTTGATCAGGTCCAGCACGGCGGTGAAGGCATCGAACGGGTGGTGCAGCAGCAGGTCCTGGCGGCGGGCGATCTCGAAGATGCCGTCGCTGTCGCGCAGGGTGCGCGGATTCATCGGCGGGTACTTCAGGTCCGGCTGCGGCACGAGGTCATAGAGCTGGATGATGCGGTTGAGGTTGACCGGGCCATCGATCCGGTACACCGCGTTTTCGGTCAGGCCGAAGTTCTGCAGCAGGGTGCGCACGATGTCCTTCGGCGTGTCCTCGGCGATCTCCAGGCGCACCGCAGGGCGGTAGCCGCGGTCGACCAGTTCATCGCGCAGGGCCAGCGCCAGGTTCTCCACTTCTTCCTCGTCCACCACCAGCTCGGAATTGCGGGTGACGCGGAACTGGTAGGCACCCTGGACTTCCAGGCCCGGGAACAGCTCGTCGACGAAGGCCGACAGCACCGAGGACAGGAACACGAAGTTCTGCCCGCCGCCCAGGCTTTCCGGCAGCTGGATGATGCGCGGCAGCGAACGCGGTGCGCGCACGATGGCCAGGTGGCCGGCGCGGCCGAACGCATCGGTGCCCTTCAGCACGACGACGATGTTCAGCGACTTGTTGAGGATTTTCGGGAACGGATGCACCGGGTCCAGGCCCAGCGGCGACAGCACCGGCATGATCTCGTTGCGGAAGTACGCGCGCAGCCAGCGCTTCTGCCGGTGGTTCCAGGAGTGGCGGCCGAGCACGCCGATGCCGGCCTCGGCCAGCGCCGGGCGCAGCGTCTCGTTCCAGCAGCGGTACTGCTGGTCCACCAGTTCCGCCGCGCGGTCATGGATGGCATTGAGGATGGTCTGCGGGCTCATGCCGTCCGGGGCCGGCGGCAGGCCAAATTCCTGCGCGTGGCGCACGGCCGCGGCGCGGATCTCGAAGAACTCGTCCAGGTTGGTGCAGGAGATGCACATGAAGCGCAGGCGCTCCAGCAGCGGCACCTGCGGGTCCATCGCCTGCGCCAGCACGCGGAAGTTGAAATCCAGCTGGGACAGTTCGCGGTTGATGTAGAGCGCCGGGTCACGCAGTGGATCGTTGTCCGGGCTCACGGGGAGGGTGAGGGATCCGAGGCTGCTCATGGCTTCATTCTTCGATGGAGGTCAGGGGGGCGGACTCGCGCGGGCGCACGTGGTCGGCATCGAAATGACAGGAGAACACCGAACCCTTGCCCACTTCGCTTTCGATCTCCAGCCGTGCGTGGTGCAGGCCGAGGATGTGCTTGACGATGGACAGGCCCAGGCCGGTGCCACCGCTCTCGCGCGAGCGGCTGCTGGACACGCGGTAGAAACGTTCGGTCAGGCGCGGCAGGTGGGTGGCGGGGATGCCGTAGCCGCTGTCACGCACGGCCAGCACGGCGCCATCGCCCTCGCGGCGGAACTCCACCGCGATGCGGCCATCGGCCGGGGTGTAGCGCACGGCGTTGGTGACCAGGTTGGAGAACGCACTGTGCAGTTCCTTGGTCGAGCCCAGCAGGTCCACGCCGGCCAGGTCGTCGATGCTGATCTGGTGGCGGCCCTGGCTGTGCGCTTCGGCTTCGCGGCGCAGGGTGGCCAGCATCGGCTGCATCGCCACGGTCTCCGCTTCGCTGTGTTCCTGCGATTCCAGCCGCGACAGGGTCAGCAGGTCTTCCACCAGCTGGGCCATGCGCTGGCTCTGCTTGCGCATTTCTTCCAGCATCGGGCCGGTGCCGGGGAAGTCTTCCGGATCCATCATGTCCAGGTAGCCGTGCACCACGGTCAGCGGGGTGCGCAGTTCGTGCGACACGTTGGCGACGAAGTCGCGGCGCACCTGTTCCAGGCGCAGCAGCTTGCTGACGTCGCGGGCGATCAGCAGCCAGTAATCGGAGGAATACGGAATCAGGCGCAGGTTCAGCCGGATTGCCGGATCCACCGGCGAGGGCACGTCCAGGATCGGTTCGGCATTGCGGCCGCCGGCCAGCCAGTGCGCCAGCGGCATCGGCTGCAGGCGCTCGACCAGGGCTTCACCCAGATCGCCGGGATGATGCAGGCCGAGCAGGGCGGTGGCCGCTTCGTTGAACCACTGTACACGCTGGCTGTTGCGGTCCAGCACCACCACTGCATCGGGCAGGGCCGCAGCGGCGGCGCGGTAGCTGCGCAGCATGTCCAGCAGGCGGCGCTTGCGCACGCGCATTTCCACCTGGTTGCGGTACAGCAGGCGGTCCAGCTCGTTCCACACGCCGGTACCTTCCTCGGCGGTTTCCCAGCGCTGGCGCGCGGTCAGCCGGCGCAGCACGCGGCGCAGGCGCCAGTAATGCCAGGTCAGCGTGCCCAGTGCGGCCAGCGCGATGCACAGCCACAGATGCCCACTGAACCACCCGACCACGCCGGCCAGCACCAATACCGCCGCCACGGAGGCCAGCGTCTTCAACCAGGCGGAGCGGATGTGGCGGGGCATTGCGGTCTCGTCGTTGGGGGCGGCGGTTCACGCGGTGAACCGAGGGTTATAGCAGAGTTGCCGACACCGGCACCGGCAGGTGCGCGGTGCCGGCACGACGAGGCTCAGGTTGCGGTGGAGAAGCGGTAACCGGCGCCGCGCACGGTCTGCACCATGTTCTCGGCATTGAACGGTTCCAGCGTCTTGCGCAGTCGGCGGATGTGCACGTCGATGGTGCGTTCCTCCACGTACACGCTGCCGCCCCACACATGGTCCAGCAGCTGGGCGCGGGTGTAGACGCGCTCGGGGTGGGTCATGAAGAAGTGCAGCAGGCGGTATTCGGTCGGGCCGATCGGCACCGGC
>JAFAFD010000074.1 GCA_023423675.1 Pseudomonadota bacterium
GCATAACCCAGAGCCGCTTTTGACGTTGCCGTTGCCGTTGCCCTGGCAGTAAAGCCTGCCGCAGGCAGCGCACGCGGCCGCCGCCGCAAAGGAACCCCTCAGATCTTGCGAGCCAGCGCCTCAGCCAGACCCGTGTAACTGCCCGGGGTCATCTCACGCAGCGACTGCTTGGCATCCTCCGGCAGCGCCAGCGTCTCCACGAACGCCCGCATCGACTCCGCCGTGATGCCCTGCCCACGGGTCAGCGCCTTCAGCTGCTCGTACGGATTCGGCAGGCCGTGGCGGCGCATCACCGTCTGCACGGCCTCGGCCAGCACTTCCCAGGCCGCGTCCAGATCGGCATCCAGGCGCTGCGGGTTCACTTCCAGCTTGCCCAGGCCCTTGGCCAGCGAATCCAGCGCCACCTGGCCGTGGCCGAAGGCGGTGCCCAGTGCGCGCAGCACCGTCGAATCGGTCAGGTCACGCTGCCAGCGGCTGATCGGCAGCTTCGCGCTGAAATGCTCGAACAGGGCGTTGGCGATGCCGAAGTTGCCCTCGGCATTCTCGAAATCGATCGGGTTGACCTTGTGCGGCATCGTCGACGAACCAACTTCGCCTTCCTTCAGGCGCTGCTTGAAGTAGCCCAGCGAGATGTAGCCCCAGATGTCGCGGGCCAGGTCGATCAGGATGATGTTGGCGCGGCGCGCGGCATCGCCGATCTCGGCGATGTTGTCGTGCGGCTCGATCTGCGTGGTGTACGGGTTGAACACCAGGCCCAGGCTGGTCACGAAGCGCTCGGCGAAGGCCGGCCAGTCCACCGCCGGGTAGCTGGCAACGTGGGCGTTGTAGTTGCCCACCGCACCGTTGATCTTGCCGGTCAGCTCGACCGCGGCGATCTGCCGGCGCTGGCGCTCCAGGCGGGCGACCACGTTGGCCAGCTCCTTGCCCAGAGTGGTCGGCGAGGCGGTCTGGCCGTGGGTGCGCGACAGCATCGGCTGTGCGGCCTGGGCGTGGGCCAGGGTGCGCAGGGTGGCGGCGATGCCGTCCAGGCTCGGCAGCAGCACTTCGCGGCGGGCCTGTTCCAGCATCAGGCCGTAGCTGAGGTTGTTGATGTCCTCGCTGGTGCAGGCGAAATGCACGAATTCCAGCGCCGGGGCCAGCTCGGCGTCGTCCTTCAGCTGTTCCTTGATGAAGTACTCCACCGCCTTGACGTCATGGTTGGTGGTGCGCTCGATCTCCTTCACGCGCGCGGCCTGGGCCGGGGTGAGGTTGGCGGCCAGGGCACGCAGGCGGGCGGTGGCGGCCTCGGAGAACGCGGCCAGCTCGACGATGCCCGGCTCGGCGCCCAGGGCCAGCAGCCACTCGACCTCGACCGTGATGCGGGCCTTGATCAGGCCGTATTCGGAGAAGATCGGGCGCAGGGCATCGACCTTGCCGGCATAACGGCCATCGAGCGGGGACAGGGCGAGCAGGGCGTAATCGGACATGTCGGCAGGGCTGGGGCAAGCGGCGGGGGCCATATTCTACGACGCTGCGGGCTGCCGCGCTTCGCGCTCGCCGGGCATGGCCCGGCGCTACCGATCGGATGCTGCGGTTCATTGGCGTTGTCCCCTGCTCCGGACAAGGGAGTATCGTTGGCACAGCCGCCAGCCCCGGGAAGCGACCCGCTGCCAGCCGCCGCTTCCCTTTCCCCAACAGAAGTAGTGCGGAGTCGATGCAATGAGCAAAGCTGCAAGCAAGGGTGGAACCGCGAAGTTCCGTATCGAACACGACAGCATGGGCGTGCTGCAGGTGCCCGCTGACGCCCTGTGGGGCGCGCAGACCCAGCGCGCCGTCGAGAATTTCCCGGTGTCGGGCCAGCGCATGCCGCGCGGCTTCATCCGCGCCCTGGGCCTGGTGAAGGGCGCCGCCGCCGGCGTCAACGCCGAGCTGGGTCACCTGCCCAAGGTCGTCGCCAAGGCCATCCAGGTGGCCGCCGCCGAAGTGTCGGCCGGTGACTGGGACGCGCATTTCCCGATCGACGTCTACCAGACCGGCTCGGGCACCTCGTCGAACATGAACGCCAACGAGGTCATCGCCACCCTGGCCAACCGTGCCGGCAAGGCGGGCAAGACCGCGGTGCATCCCAACGACCACGTCAACCAGGGACAGAGCTCCAATGACGTGATCCCGACCGCGCTGCGCGTGTCGGCGGTGCTGGCCGTGCACGAGCAGCTGCTGCCGGCGCTGGTGCACCTGCGCAAAACCCTGGACAAGAAGGGCCGCAGCCTGCGCAAGGTGGTCAAGACCGGCCGCACCCACCTGATGGATGCGATGCCGCTGACCTTCGAGCAGGAGTTCGGTGCGTGGTCGGCGCAGCTGGCCTCGGCGCAGGAGCGCATCGAGGACAGCCTCAAGCGCGTGCGTCGCCTGCCGCTGGGTGGCACCGCCATCGGCACCGGCATCAATGCCGACCCGCGCTTCGGCGCCCAGGTGGCCAAGGCCCTCAAGCAGCAGACCGGCTTCAAGTTCGACAGCGCCGACAACAAGTTCGAAGGCCTGGCATCGCAGGACGATGCCGTGGAACTGTCCGGCCAGCTCAACGCACTGGCGGTGGCGCTGATCAAGATCGCCAATGACCTGCGCTGGATGAATGCCGGTCCGCTGGCCGGGCTGGGCGAGATCGAACTGCCGGCCCTGCAGCCGGGCAGCTCGATCATGCCGGGCAAGGTCAACCCGGTCATTCCCGAGGCGACCGTGATGGCCTGTGCACAGGTGATCGGCCACCACACCGCGATCACCGTGGCCGGCCAGACCGGCAATTTCCAGCTCAACGTGACGCTGCCGCTGATCGCGGTGAACCTGCTCGATGGCATCGGCCTGCTGGCCAACGTGTCCACCCTGCTGGCGGACAGCGCCATTGCCGGGCTGAAGGTGCGCGAGGACCGCGTGGCCGAAGCCCTGGCCCGCAACCCGATCCTGGTGACCGCGCTGAACCCGATCATCGGCTATGAGAAGGCCGCGGCGATTGCCAAACGTGCCTACAAGGAACAGCGGCCGGTGCTGGATGTGGCGCTGGAGGACAGCGGCCTGGACGAGGCCGAGCTGCGCCGCCTGCTGGATCCGACCGCGCTGACCGCCGGTGGCATCCAGGCCGGTGGTGGCGGCGCCGGCGGCTGATCGGCTGGCATCCACGCATCAAACGAAAACGCCGCCCTTCGGGGCGGCGTTTTCGTGTCAGCGACGGTCGGCGACGATGTTGCCGAAGGTCTCGGTGTAGTCCTTGAACTCCGGGATGGTCTGCACCAGCTCCGGCGGAATCACTTCCATGCCCTCCGGCGGCTGGATCTTCACCGGCTGCATGTCCGGGTCGGCCGGGGCGGCCACCAGCGTGTTCTGGCGCAGCACCTGCAGCTTGCCGAACATGGTCTGCAGCATCTGCCGCTGGCCATCGTTGAGCGGGATCTGGATCTCGTCGACCTTCATCGTGCCGTCGGGCAGGATGATGATGTTCGGCGCCGGCTGGCGACGGACGGTCACCATGCTTTCGCTGACGGAGATCTTGGGCTTGCCGCGCTCGGCGCGGTGGTTGCGGTA
>JAFAFD010000075.1 GCA_023423675.1 Pseudomonadota bacterium
CACCCCGGCCCCGGCCCACCCCGGCGGCGGCCGCCGCGCGCCCGCGCCACCGCCACGCCCAACCCGGCAGGGCCAGCAGCGCCAGGCCGACACACAGCCAGCGCGGCGGCAATGCCGGCAGCAGCACGCACGCCAGCGCCCCCAACACCAGGCCGGCGGCACAGGCAGGGCCCAGCAGGGGAGCAACCACGACAACGGTGCGCATGGGCGCAGCGTCGCCGTGCGGCGGCAGGGCTGCCTATCAGGCAAGCCCGCGCGCCACTGTGGGCAGGCTCAGCGGCGCAGGGTGGCGCGCTGGAAGTTGACCCGGAAGCTGGCGCCACCACCGTCGGCTTCGGCCACGCTGACCGTGCCACCGTGGTGCTGCACGATCTCCTTGACCAGATGCAGCCCCAGGCCGCTGCCACTGCCGGCGGCACGCAGGCGATGGAAGGGTTCGAAGATCGCTTCGCGGTCACCCACCGGCACGCCTGCGCCCTGGTCGCTGATCTCCAGCAGCCCCTGCGCATCCAGGCGCACGCAGATGGTGCCGCGGCCGCCACCGTGGACGATGGCGTTGTGCACCAGGTTGGCCATCACCCGGCCCAGCGCCAGCCCATCGCCCTGGATCCAGACCGGTGCTTCCGGTGCATCCACTTCGAAGCCATACCCTGCGCCGACCACCAGCGGCGCCAGCTCGGCCGCCGATTCACGCACCACGTGGGCCAGATCGACCCGCTGCAGCGTGCTGACGTTGCGGTCCAGGCGCTGCAGGTCGAGCAGGTGCTCGGCGACATTGCCTAGGCGCGCCACGTCGGTCAGTAGCTGCGATTTCAGTTCACCCTGCGGAAGCTGCGACAGCCGTGCCTGCACCACCGCGATCGGCACGCGCAGTTCGTGCGCGGCATCAGCGAGGAATTTGTCGCGCGCGGCGTAGCCCTGCTGCACCTTGTCGATGGCATCGTTGAAGGCACTCACCAGGGGCGCGACTTCGGTGGAGACCAGCTGCTCGTCCAGGCGCGCACCGGGCTGGCCGATGTCCAGCTCCTTGGCCTGCTGCGCCAGCCGGCGCACCCCGCGCATCGCACGATGGATGACGGTAGGCATCACCAGCAGGGTGACCACGATCAGCGGCAGGAAGAACCAGAAACCGATCAGCCGCAGCACCATCAGCGCACCATCGACCAGCCCGCCCTTGGGCGCGCCACCGGCCATCACGGTGATGCGACGTCCATCCTCGATGCGCACCATCACCCGCGCCACGTCCAGGTAGGGCGGCACCAGCGATCCGACTTCGGTGGCGCCCAATGCCGGCAGCCGCGCCAGCAGCGGTGCGTGCAGCGCGGGCACCTTGCCGCGCTCGAGCCAGATGCCGCGGTCATCAACGGCGACGAACCACAGGTTGCCACCCGCGCGCGCGTTCAACGCCTGCCAGCGCGGCTCGTCCAGCACCAGGTGCGCGCCCTGGCTGTGCACGGCCTTGGCGACATCCTCGGCGGTGAACATGTCCATGTTCCAGGACTCCTTGTCACCCCAGGTCAGGATCAGCGCCACCACCGCGAACAGCACGGTGAATGCCTGCGCCAGGAACAGGCGCCAGGCCAGGCCGAGGGTGATCGAGCGGATCTGCCTGGCCATCTCAGGCCTCCGCCAGCAGGTAGCCGACGCCGCGGATGACGTGGATCTCCACGCCCGCGCCCGCCTGCTGCAGCGCCTTGCGCAGCTTGGAGATGTGCGCATCCAGTGCGTTGGACTGGATCTCATCGTCGAAGCCGTACACCGCCGCCTCCAATGCGCTGCGGGTGACCGTGCGCCCCTGGCGCATCGCCAGCGCCTGCAGCACCAGCACCTGCCGCCGCGGCAGGGTCAGCAGCTGACCATCCACCTGCGCCTGCAGCGATTCGAAATCGAACTCGAAGTTGCCCAGCCGCAGGCTCGGCGTGACCATCGCCGACGGCCGCCGTGACACCGCACGGATGCGCGCCATCAGTTCTTCGATCGCCACCGGTTTGACCAGGTAGTCGTCGGCGCCGACATCGAGTCCCTCCACCTTGTCTGACAACGTGCCCTTGGCGGTCAGCATGATCACCGCGATGTTCGGCCGCAGCGCACGCGCGGTGGCAACGAAACCGGCGCCATCGCCATCGGGCAGCTGGCGGTCGAGCAGCAGCAGCTGGTGCACGGGTTCGCGCAGGGCCAGCGCTGCCTCGGCCAGGCTGCCGACCACGTCGGCGACCACGCCCTGCCGTTCGAGGCCCGACTGCAGGGCCCGCGAGAGATCGGGATCGTCTTCCACCAGGAGGATGCGCATCGTGGGCTCGGCTACCGGAAACGCTGCCGATGATAGTGCCTGCCGGGCACCAATGAGGCCTTTGCACGGACATTGCCGTGGCGCAATGTTCCGACAATGTTGCGCGGTCAGGATGCAACGCGGTTCCCTGCAAAGTGCCCCTCGATGCTCCCGTTGCCCCCTGCCCTGCTGCGCCCCCTGCTGTGCACCGTCGTTCTCTCCACGCCGCTGCTGGCAAGCGCCCAGGAACAGGCACCGGGCGTGCAGGCCGGCATCACCTTCGGCGCGACCACCGGTGCGTACGCGCACTACGATGACAAGCCGCTGGTGGTGCCGGCGCTGGCATGGCAGGGCAAGCGCTTCTATGCCAGCCCCGGCTCGCTGGGCATGTACCTGTACAAGGAACAGGGCCTGCGCGTTTCCGCGGTGGTCACGCCCTACACGCTGCGCTTCAAGACCGATGACGTGAACGATGCGCAGCTGCGCCGCCTGCACAGCCGGCAGATGTCAGCGATGGCCGGCTTCAGCGCCGAGTACAGCGCCGACTGGGGTGCCCTGTCGGCCAGCGTCAAGCGCGAGGTCAGCGGCCACGGTGGCGGCCTCGAATCCAGCCTGTATTACAGCTATCCCATCCAGGCCGGGCGCTTCACCTGGGTGCCGCGCGTGGGGGTGGTGCACAGCAGTGCACGCCTGCTCGACTACTACTACGGCATCAGCGACGAGGAAGCCCTGCGCTCGGGCCTGGCCGCCTATTCGCCGGGCAGCGCTACTTCGCCGGGCCTGCAGATCGCGGTCAGCACACCGCTGGGCACGAAGTGGCGCGCCACCGGCGTGGTCGCCAGCCAGTGGTTCGGTGATGCGGTCAAGGACAGCCCGATGGCCCGCCGCGGCGCGCAGAACTCCGCCTTCATTTCCCTGATGCGCGCGTTCTGATCGCGCGCCCTGCAACGGACAAGGACACCCCCATGGCCTCCGTCTCCTTCCCCACCGATGCGCAGGCCATCCTGCGCGCGCCCGACCTGGACAGTGCAGAGCAGGCCTACCTCGGCCTGATGCCGGACCAGGCCCACATCGACGCGCTGGTGCGCCGCGCACTGGGCCTGTCGCGTGTTGCCGATGCGGCCCGCGGCTATGCCCTGTCGATGACCCTGGTCGGCCTGCGGCTGCAGGAACTGGAGATGGACGAGCCCTGCGCCACGGCGCACCGCCAGTCGACGCTGCGCAACCTCCGCCAGGTCTACGCCGCGGCCTGAGCGGCGCTGCTGGCGCGCGGACCGGCCCGCCAGCGCACGGATTCATCCCCGTAACGAGCCCTTGGCACGCACATTTCCCCGCTTCGTCGCATGCCGGTATCGATCCGCCAGCGCCGGTGACACGCTGGACTCCCTTCTCCGGAGCACCGCGCCATGCCGATGCTTGCCCTGCTGCTGTTGCACGCGGTCCTGTCCAGCGTCGGCATCGGCGGCCCGGATGCGGGCCAGGCGCTTCCTGCCAGGCTCACCCCGGCCAGCCCCGACGATCTCTGCCTGCAGCTGCGCCTGCGTCAGGACAGCATGCTGCGCTGGGAGCGCGGCGCAGGCGGGAAGACGCATGCCCTGGGCGTGGTGCACCAGGTCGAGGGGCACTGGCAGCTGCGTCATCGCTTCAGCGTGGGCGCATCTGCCGCGCACTGATCGCCAGCGGCGATTCATCCTCGCCGTCACGCCCGGTGACAGCATGGTGCCCTGTCGAAAGGATGCGCCATGAAGACCCGGACCGTTGCCCATGTACTGTTGCTGCTTGCCGTCGTGCTGCTTGCCGCCTGCTGCCCGTTCGGCAGCGAGATCCGCACCCGCCCGGTCTACGTGAACCCACAGCTGACGCCTGCCGCATCGCGCTCGCTGGTCGCCGACTGCGATCGCCAGGGCGCGCAGCTGCGCCGCCAGCTGGAAGCGGCGTATGTGGAAAATGCCCGGCAGGAATGCGCGCTGCCGCAGCCGTTCGCGGACTACCGCTTCGTCAATGCCATGGGCGAGGCCGTTTCGCCGGAGCGTGCCATCGAGGCCCGCGCCGACCACGCGCAGCGCGTCTGCACAGCGGCGCAGGGCAAGGACAGCGCGCTGGCCGCGCTGTGCCCGGAGTGCCGCAGCAAAGCCGAGGCGCGGGTGCAGCAGTGCCGCACGGACAAGGGCCTGGTGCGCAGCGAGCGACCGGTGCGGATGTGCCGCATGATCCAGTTCTGAGGGGTGGAGGCCAGGCAACAAAAAAGCCGACCCGTCGGGCCGGCTTTCCTGTTTCCACCGCTGCACCGGCAATGCCGGGAGCCAGGTGGTGGGCGGTACAGGGTTCGAACCTGTGACCCCTACCATGTCAAGGTAGTGCTCTACCGCTGAGCTAACCGCCCATCTTGTTCGTGCCGCCCGAAGGCTGGCCTTGCTACGTAAAAACCCGGCGCCAGGGCCGGGCTTTTCAGGTCACGACAGCCCCTCTTAAGGGACTTCGTGGTGGGCGGTACAGGGTTCGAACCTGTGACCCCTACCATGTCAAGGTAGTGCTCTACCGCTGAGCTAACCGCCCGTTTTGCTTCTGCATCTCCGCGATTGCGTCGGTGCAGGCCGCGTATATTACGGATGCCGACAGGTAAGCGCAACACTTTTGTGAAGATTGCCGCGCTACCGTGTTCAGCCGAGGCTGGCCTCCTTCAGCTGCCGGATCTGGTCGCGCACGCGGGCGGCATCTTCGAACTCCAGGTCCTTGGCGTGCTGGTACATCTGCTGCTCCAGCGCCTTGAGCCGGGTGGCCAGCTGGGCCGGCGACATCGACCGGTAATCGGCCGCATCCTCGGCCACCGCCTTGCCCTTGCCTTTGCCCTTGCGGGACTCCTTCTCGGCAGCATCGGAGCGCGCGCCTTCCAGCACGTCCACGATCGGCCGGGCCACCGAACGCGGCACGATACCGTGCTCCTCGTTGTACTCGACCTGCTTGGCGCGGCGGCGGTCGGTCTCGTCGATCGCGGCCTGCATCGAGCGGGTGATCTTGTCCGCATACAGGATCGCCTTGCCGCGCACGTTGCGCGCAGCGCGGCCGATGGTCTGGATCAGTGAACCGGTCGAACGCAGGAAACCTTCCTTGTCCGCATCCAGGATCGCCACCAGCGAGACTTCGGGCATGTCCAGGCCTTCGCGCAGCAGGTTGATGCCCACCAGCACGTCGAACTTGCCCAGACGCAGGTCGCGGATGATCTCCACGCGCTCCACCGTGTCCACGTCCGAGTGCAGGTAGCGCACGCGGATGCCATGCTCGGTCAGGTACTCGGTGAGGTTCTCGGCCATGCGCTTGGTCAGCGTGGTGACCAGCACGCGGTCACCGGCCTTGATGCGTTCGTTGGCTTCGCTCATCAGGTCGTCGACCTGGGTGCCGACCGGGCGGATTTCCACCACCGGATCGATCAGGCCGGTCGGGCGCACCACCAGCTCGGTGATGTCATCACCGGTCTCGCGGTACTCATACGGGCCCGGCGTAGCGGATACATAGATCGCACGCGGGCAGCGCGCTTCCCATTCCTCGAAACGCAGCGGACGGTTGTCCAGCGCCGACGGCAGGCGGAAGCCGAACTCGACCAGGGTTTCCTTGCGCGAACGATCGCCCTTGAACATCGCGCCGATCTGCGGAATGGTCACGTGCGATTCGTCGATGACCAGCAACGCGTCGGGCGGCAGGTAGTCGAACAGGGTCGGTGGCGGCTCGCCCGCATTCTTGCCGGTCAGGTGCCGCGAGTAGTTCTCGATGCCGTTGCAGAACCCGACCTCGGCCATCATCTCGATGTCGAACTGGGTGCGCTGGGCCAGGCGCTGCGCCTCGACAAGCTTGTTTTCCGCGTACAGCTGCTCCAGGCGCTCCTTCAGCTCCACCTTGATGGTCTCCACGGCGGCCAGCACGCGCTCGCGCGTGGTGGCGTAGTGGGTCTTCGGGTAGACGGTGAAGCGCTGCATGTTGCGGATCGTCTCGCCGGTGAGCGGATCGAACAGGGTGATCTTCTCGACCTCGCCATCGAATAGCTCGATGCGCAGGGCCTCGCTGTCCGACTCGGCCGGGAACACGTCGATCACTTCGCCACGCACGCGGAACGTACCGCGCTGCAGCTCGTACTCGTTGCGCGTGTACTGCAGCTGGGTCAGGTGGTTGATCAGGTCGCGCTGCTCGATGCGCTCGCCCTTGGACAGGATCAGGCGCAGCGACAGGTAGTCTTCCGGCGCGCCCAGGCCGTAGATGGCCGACACGGTGGCCACCACGATCGCATCCGGGCGCGACAGCAGCGTCTTTGTCGCCGCCAGGCGCATCTGCTCGATGTGCTCGTTGATCGAACTGTCCTTCTCGATGAAGGTGTCCGACGAAGGCACGTAGGCTTCAGGCTGGTAGTAATCGTAGTAGCTGACGAAGTATTCCACCGCGTTGTGCGGGAAGAACGCCTTGAATTCACCATACAGCTGCGCGGCCAGCGTCTTGTTCGGCGCCATGATCAGCGTCGGCTTCTGCACGTTCTGGATGACGTTGGCGATGGTGTAGGTCTTGCCCGAACCGGTCACGCCCAGCAGCGTCTGCTTGGCGATGCCCGCTTCGAAATTATCGGTCAGCTTCGCGATCGCGTTGGGCTGGTCGCCCGCCGGTGAATACGGCGAGACGAGTTGAAAACTGTCGCTCATGGTATTGCCAGGTCCCGGGAATGGTGATTATAGCGGCCGGTCTGGTGACGGCCGGCTGAGGAAACGCCCTGCACCGCGATGCGTGCTCGACCGATGGCCGACATGGGGAGCAGGCGTTCAGGCTGAAAGCATGAAGCCCTGCCGCCCGCTGACTCACCTGCCCCACCCCGCGCCGGGGTTCCA
This sequence comes from Pseudomonadota bacterium, assembly GCA_023423675.1. Lineage (GTDB taxonomy): Bacteria > Pseudomonadota > Gammaproteobacteria > Xanthomonadales > Xanthomonadaceae > Stenotrophomonas. The sequence continues at coordinate 7,135 of JAFAFD010000075.1, forward strand.
CCTGACGGAACTGCTGCTGGTCGTCATGCTGCTGGCCGTCCTGCTCACGCTCGCATGGGGCCCCTGGCAGCGCCTGGTGGCACGCCTGCGCGCCGACACCCTGCGCGCCGAGCTCACCGGCAGCCTGGTGCTGGCGCGCTCCACGGCGGTGACCCAGCGCAGGCGGGTCACCGTCTGTGGCTCGCTCGACGGCGTGTCCTGCAGCCAGGAGTGGAGCCACGGCTGGCTGGTGCGTACGGAAGACGCACCGTGGGGAGCAGCAGCACCGGGCAAGGTCGTGCATGTGCGCGACCGACAGCCGGGCCGGATCCACGTTCAGTCCAGCCAGTACCGCCCCCACGTGCAGTTCCTGCCGGACGGACGCAATGCAGGCACCAACCAGTCCCTCGTGCTGTGCGTGGACGGGCGCGAGCACAGCCGTGTGGTCATCAACGTGACCGGCCGGGTACGCAGCGAGCGCCCCCGATCACCCGCCGACTGCTGAGGCGGCGGCAGAGCAACAACGAAAAAAGCCGCGATTTCTCGCGGCTTTTTCGAATCTGGCGCCCGAAGTTGGACTCGAACCAACGACCCCCTGATTAACAGTCAAGTGCTCTAACCGGCTGAGCTATTCGGGCGGGGAGGCGCATTCTAGACGGTCAT
>JAFAFD010000016.1 GCA_023423675.1 Pseudomonadota bacterium
GGTCTGCAGTGTCTTGCCCAGGCCCATGTCGTCGGCCAGCACGCCGCCGAGGTCCTGCTGCCGCAGGTACTGCAGCCAGGCCAGGCCCTGCAGCTGGTAAGGACGCAGGGAGGCGGCCAGCCCGGCCGGGGGAGTGACCTCGGTTGGCGCCGGAGTCTGGATCAGCCGCTGCACCAGCGCACGGGTGTCCTGGTGGCCCTTGAACTGCAGGCGCGCATCGTCCTGCAGGGCGCGCAGGCGGCCACGGTCACGCGCCGATACCCGCAAGGGGGCATCGCGCTGGGTGAACAGATCGGCGAGCAAGGCAATGACCGGCTTCAGGCGCGCGGCGCGAATCGCCAGATGAGTGTTGTCGTCGGCCGACAGCATCACGTGCTCGTCGTCATCGATGGCATCGATCTGCCCGCGCAGCCAGCGCGGATCGGTCTGCAGCACCGTGTGCAGCAGCGGAGCCAGCGGCACGGTGCGGCCATCGACCTGGATGTCCAGGCCGATATCGAACCAGCCGTCTTCCGTCTGACTGGGCTGGATGTCCAGATCGATATCATCGACCAGGGTGATGCGGTGGCGGAAATCGTCATCCACCTCCACTTTCCAGCCGAGCGCTTCCAGCTGCGGCACGTCCTGCAGCATGAGCCGGGTCCAGTCCTGGCTGCGCAGGACGAACTGCGGTCCTGCGCCCTCCAGCGAGGCACGGGGTGCCGTATCGCGGTGCAGGTGGAAGCCGCGCAGTTCGCGCTCGCGGCGCGCCTCTTCGGCGGGGTCGCGCGGCAGCAGCGCAAGCGCGCCGTCGCCATCGTGGACGAACACGTTGGGGTCATCCAGGAAGCGCACGTGTTCGTCGTATTCAAAGGCAACGGTCGCAAAGTCCGCCCACTGCGAGGGCCCGCGACGGCTCATCCATGCCGGGCGGTACTCGAAACTGTGCAGGCGCAGCACCGGCGTCATCGCGCTGATCTGCAGCGTACGCATCGGGTCAATCGAACCGGGGCGCGGCAGCGCCGGGTCCATCTGCTGCAGCACCTGCGCCACCACCGGCGCCTCGCTGGGCAGCAGGGGCGGCAGGGAGAGAAAGAAATCCGCATCCTGGGTGCTCACATCGAGCAGCAGCGGCCCCACCTCGCCGGTAACGGGGTCGAGGTAGCCGGCGGCATTGCCCAGTACCAGGCCCTCGGCATCGCCGTCCAGGTGCAAGGAAGGAAACGACAGAAGCTCGCCATCCACCTCGTCCACCTCCCAGTTCAGCATGCCCTGGCGCGGCGCGCCGGCGCGCGCGGGCACGCGATCCCGCCCGCAGAAGACCCAGCCATGGCCGCTGGCAACGATCAGTGCCAGCGTGGCGCTGATGTCGATGCGCGGCTCTGGCGTAGTGGCACGGCGCTCAGCCCAGAGCTGGGCGATGATCGACATGTCCGCCGGGGTCAGGTAATTGGGCGGGGTGAGCAGCATCTCGGCGGTGATTTCGGTCCACTTGCCGAACTCGATGCCGCCGTCGCCACGGTACTTCACCTTGCGCATCAGCACCGACGGGCGATGATTGACCGTGGACAGCTCGAAGACCACGCCATTGCGGACCGGCTTGGCCGGCTGGCTGCGCATGGCCTGCCAACGCGACAGTTCCGCCAGCAGCTGCGGGCGCACGGGCTGCTCCAGTCCGCCGTCGGTCCCGGCACCCAACGGGAAACGTTCATCGTCTTCGATGGCCCCATCCAGCAGGTAGACCATCAGCGTGGCGGCCATGTGTTTGCAGTTCTGGCCGACCGGGCAGGAGCAGTCTCCCTGCAGGCGGCTGCGGGGCGTGCGCATGCTGGCCGCCAGGTCGATCTTTACGCGGTAAGGCCGCGCGGCGGTGCCCTGCACATCGGCGATGAGCACATCGCCGTGGCGTTCCAGCTGGCTTACTCCGCCAATGCACCGCTCGCTGCGGGTCAGCGTGCCGTCATCGAACCAGCGGGCCAGATCCTCATCGGTGTAGTGCAGGGACATCGTTTCCAGTGCCGGCGGCGGGCGTTTGTCAATTCGTCATTCTAGCGGGAGCCCGGCAGCAGGCCCATAAATGCTGCGGCGCATCCAGCCATATGGCGAGGCCCAGCTAGAATGCGCTGATTCTTCCCCCGTAGGGCAGTAGAAATGGAACACGCAACTTCCAGCAGCAAGCGCAGCAAGCGCTTCGCTTCGGCGGCGGAGGCCCTGCAGGGCGTCATCGCCGATGGCCAGACCCTGGCCGTGGGCGGCTTCGGCCTGTGTGGCATTCCCGAGGCACTGATCGCCGCACTGCGCGACAGCGGCGCCAAGGGCCTGACCGTGATCTCCAACAATGCCGGCGTCGATGGCTTCGGCCTCGGCCAGCTGCTGGAAACACGGCAGATCAAGAAGATGATTTCGTCCTACGTGGGCGAGAACAAGGAATTCGAACGGCAGTTCCTGGCCGGTGAGCTGGAACTGGAGTTCAACCCGCAGGGCACCCTGGCCGAGCGCCTGCGTGCCGGCGGCGCGGGCATCCCGGCCTTCTTCACTGCCACCGGCTACGGCACGGTGGTGGCCGAAGGCAAGGAAACCCGCGAGTTCGACGGCAAGCACTACGTGATGGAAACCGCGCTGCGTGCCGACGTTGCCGTGGTCAAGGCCTGGAAGGCCGACGAAGCCGGCAACCTGGTGTTCCGCAAGACCGCGCGCAACTTCAACCCGGCCTGCGCGATGGCCGGCAAGGTCTGCATCGTGGAAGTGGAAGAGGTGGTGCCGGTGGGCGCCATCGATCCGGACCAGGTGCACCTGCCGGGCATCTACGTGCACCGCATCGTGCACAACGCGCACCCCGAGAAACGCATCGAACAGCGCACCATCCGCGCGGAGGGCAACTGACATGGCGTGGACCCGTGACGAGATGGCGGCACGTGCCGCCCGCGAACTGACCGATGGCGCCTACGTGAACCTCGGCATCGGCCTGCCGACCCTGGTCGCCAACCACATTCCCGAAGGCGTGGACGTGTGGCTGCAGTCCGAGAACGGCCTGCTCGGCATCGGCCCGTTCCCGACCGACGCCGAAGTGGACGCCGACCTGATCAATGCCGGCAAGCAGACCGTCACCGCGCGTGCGGGTGCCAGCTATTTCGGCAGCCATGACAGCTTCGCAATGATCCGCGGCGGCCACGTCAACCTGGCCATCCTCGGCGCCATGCAGGTGACCGACAAGGGCGACCTGGCCAACTGGATGGTGCCCGGCAAGATGGTCAAGGGCATGGGCGGCGCGATGGACCTGGTGGCCGGCGTGCAGCGTGTGGTGGTGCTGATGGAGCACACGGCGAAGAACGGCGAGCACAAGATCCTGGCCGAATGCTCGCTGCCGCTGACCGGCGTCGGCGTGGTCGACCGCATCATCACCGACTTGGCCGTGTTCGACGTGACCGACGACGGCCTGGTGCTGGTGGAAGCGGCGCCGGGCGTGGCCGATGACGAACTGAAGGAAAAGACCGGCGTGCCGTTCCGGCAGGCCTGAGTAACCGTGCGCGGGGCGCTTCTGCCGCCCCGTGTATGAGGACGACCGCGATGCTGTTCCCCCACGACCTGCACGATGCCGACGTCCAGCACCTGCCGGGCTGGCTGCCCGCCGACGCCGCCGACGCGTTGCTGCCGGCGCTGCAGGCGGAACTGCCGTGGGAGGTGCATCGCATCCGCATGTTCGGCCGCTGGGTGGATTCGCCACGGCTGAGCTGCTGGATCGGTGACCCGCAGGCGCGCTACCGCTATTCCGGGGCCGGATTCGTGCCGCAGCCATGGCCACCGCGGCTGCAGGCATTGCGCGAGCGGCTGCAGGGGCAGGGCATCGGTGCGTTCAACAGCGTGCTGGTCAACCGCTACCGCAACGGTGGCGATTACATGGGCTGGCACAGCGATGACGAGCCGGAGCTGGGGTCGTCGCCGCTCATCGCCTCGCTCAGCCTGGGCTCGGCCCGCCGTTTCCTGCTGCGGCGGCGCGACGATCCCGCCCGCAAGGCCGAATTGCTGCTCGGCCACGGCGACCTGCTGCTGATGGGCGGCAGCACCCAGCGCTTCTACCAGCACGCGCTGCCGAAGATGGCACGGGTGCAGGGCGAACGCATCAACCTGACATTCCGCTGGATCCAGCCGCGCTGATCCCGCACCGACAGGTCAGGCGCGCAGCAGATCGATGCAGGCCGACAGCAGGCCACGGCCGAAGTGGCCATAGTTGCCACGCAGCAGTTCACCGATCACAGCCGGGATGCGCTGCAGGCGCGAACCCGGCAGGTGGGCGCGCACGGTGATATGGCGCTGCTTGCGCTCGACCCAGGCCATCGGGCCGGCGGGAAGGCCGCGGGCGCGGGCGCGCTCCAGCAACAGGCCGCATTCCACGAGTTCGCTGTCCAGCTGGCGCTTGCGCTGCACCGCGCGCGGGGTGGCATCGTTGCAGCCAAGGCCCAGCTGGTTGTTGCTGTGCAGGCGGTAGTCGATGAGTGGCTCGGCAAGGCTGTCGATCTCGCTGCGCATGGCGGCCAGCGTGCCGATCCAGGCGTCATGCACCCAGTCCGACGGCGGCAGCGGAAGCGCGTCGTCCAGCACCGACCGGTGCAATGCCATTGCCGCGCCGGTGATGCGCTTGCGCTTGAGCAGCACGCGCAGGCCATCGCCTGCATGCATCCGCGCCTGTTGCCCGGCCCCGTAGCGCAGTGCGGCGAACAGCGTCTGCGGCATCGGCTGGCCCGCTTCATCGATCAATCGGGCATTGCAGTGCAGGACACGCAGGCCAGGCCGTGCATCGAACGCGGCGCAGAAACGGGCGAGCTTGTCGGCATGCCAGACGTCGTCCTGGTCGCACAGGAAGATGAGCTCGCCGGTGCAGGCACGCAGTGCGCCATCGAAGTTGCGCCGGTAGCCGACGTTCTGCGGGTTCACCTGCAGGTCCACGGCGATGCCTGCGGCTTCCGCACGCGGTACGAAGGCCTGCAGCAGCGCCAGCGTGCCGTCGGAGGAAACATCGTCTCGGATCACGATCTGATCCGGCCGGTGGGCCTGCGCCAGCAGGCTGTCGAGCTGCGCCTGCAGGAAGCGCTCCCCGTTGTAGGTGCAGACGGCGATGGAGACGGAGGCGGGCATCAGCGTGGGAATGGGCCGTGGCGTCTGATTATCGCACGCACCAGCTGGCGTTCCGCCGGGCATGGCCCGGCGC
>JAFAFD010000018.1 GCA_023423675.1 Pseudomonadota bacterium
TCATGCCGCTGCGGGTGAAGGGCGAGACCGAGCAGGCGCTTGCCGATCTGCCGGTGCGCACGGTGATGCTGCGACCGGCCGGCGTGCGGCCGGTATCCGGCACCGGCACGCGACACACGCTGCTCAAGCCGTTCTATCTGCTGGCCCGCCCGCTAATGGCCGTGGCCGAGGGGCTGCTGCCGGCGCTGACCACCAGCAACCGCGGCATCGGCCAGGCGATGATCGCGCTGGCCCGGATGCCGTCACCGCCGGCGGTCGTGGAATGCGCGCAGATCAACGCGCTGGCGCGCGATCCTTCAGCACGCTGATGATCGACTCGGCCAGGTCGCTGCGGGTGAACGGCTTCGACAGCAGCGGTGCCGAACGGCCCTTGCTGCCGGCGGCATCGTGGTCGCGCGGATAGCCCGAGGTAAACAGCACGGCGACCTCCGGCCAGCGTTCGCGCACTTCACGGCCCAGCGCCCAGCCTGACATCCCCGGCATCACCACGTCGGAGAACAACAGGTCGATCTTCGCATCCGGACGCTCCAGCAGGCGCAGCGCGGAGGGGCCATCGTGCGCTTCCAGCACGCGGTAGCCGAGCTGGCGCAGCGCCTCGACGGTATAGGCGCGCACATCGTCGTTGTCCTCGGCGACGAGGATGGTTTCTTCGCGCGGCTCGTAACCGGCCAGGCCAGTGGCCGCCACGGCGGTCTCGCAGGGCAGGTCCAGGGTAGAACGCGGGAACATCATGGTGATGCTGGTGCCGCCGCCTTCCACCGAATCGATGAGGACGTGGCCGCCGGACTGCTTGACGAAGCCGTGCACCATCGACAGGCCCAGGCCGGTGCCGCGGCCCACCTGCTTGGTGGTGAAGAAGGGCTCGAACACCTTGGCCATCGTATCGGCGGACATGCCGTGGCCGTTGTCGCGCACGCGCAGCATCACGTATTCGCCCGGCGTCGCATCCGGGAACAGTGCGGCATAGTCATGGTCGAGGTGACTGTTGTCGACCTCCACCACCAGGCGCCCGCCACCGGACATCGCGTCGCGCGCGTTCACCGCAAGGTTCAGCACCGAAGCCTCGAGCTGGCTGACGTCGAGTTCGACGCACCAGATGCTTTCGCCGGTGCGGATGTCCAGCTGGACCAGTTCGCCCAGTGCCCGCTGCAGCATGTCATGCATGCCCAGCAGCGCGTCATTGAGGTTGACCGCCTGGCTGCGCAGCGGCTGCTTGCGCGCAAACGCCAGCAGCCGTTGGGTCAGGCTGGCCGCTCGGCCGACGCCCTTCAGGGCATTGTCCAGCGCACGCGCACTCATGTTGCCGGGCTGGCCGTCACGCTGGTTCAGCAGCATCGCGTGCTCGACGTTGCCGGCGATCACGGTCAGGATGTTGTTGAAGTCATGGGCGATGCCACCGGTGAGCTGGCCCACGGCCTCGATCTTCTGGGCCTGACGCAGCGCGTGCTCGGCCTGGATGCGGGCAGTGGTTTCCACGGCCTCGGAGACCACGGCGGTCACCGTGCCCTCGGCATCCTGCAGCGGGCGGAACGTGAAATCAAAGCTGCGGCGACCGGTGGGCAGTTCAAGGTCCATCGCCTGCACCGCGCTGCGGCCGCGCGCGGCATCGGCCACCGCCTGGTCGACCACGCCGGCCAGCTCGGGTGTCGCGGCAAACCACGGCGATTCCCAGAAGGGCAGGCCGATGACATCGTCCTTCTCGGCCAGGACCGCGGCGAGCGAGGCGACATTGGCATCGACAATGCGGCCGCTGCGGTCCAGCAGCACCTGGTGCTGGAAGCTGGATTCAAAGATGGCCTGCAGGCGCCGCTTGCTGGCCTGCAGTTCGGCGGTACGCGCCTGAACCTGCCGTTCCAGCGATTCATTGTCCTCGCGCAGCGCCAGCTCGGCACGCTTCAGCGAGGACACATCGCTGCCCAGGCAGGTATAGCCGGTGACGCTGCCATCGGCGGCACGCTCGGGCACGCAGTCCATCTGCAGGAAGCGCGACTCGCCACTGCGGTGCACCAGGGTGACCTGGAAGCTGGCGCGTTCGCCAGCCAGTACCCGCTGCAGGCTGGGCAGGGCGTTGGTGAAGGCCTCCTCGCCGCCAACCTCCGCGGCGGTCCGGCCGAGGATGCTCTGCAGGTCGGTGCCGTGCCAGTCGAGGAACGCCTTGTTGGCGAAGCGGTAGCGGTGGTCGGTGCCGAGATGGGCGATCAGTGCCGGCACGGCATCGGTGATCTGCTGCAGCTGCGCCTGGCTTTCGTCCAGCGCCGCGCGGGCCTGGGTCAGCTGGTTGCGCTCGCTGGCTTCCTGGCGCGCGCGACGGATCGCGTCGGGCAGGCGCTGCAGGCGCTGCTTGACCACATAGTCACGCGCGCCACGGGTCAGCGCCTGTACCGCCAGTTCCTCGGTCAGGGTGCCGGAGACGAAGATGAAGGGGATGTGCGGCGCGCGCTCTCGCGCGAGGTCGAGCGCGGCATCGCCGTCAAAGCCTGGCAGCACGTGGTCGGCCAGGATGACGTCGAAACGATCGCTCTCGATCGCGTTGATGAAGGCGTCGCGGGTCCACAGGCGATCGATCTCGAAATCCAGCCCGCCCCGCTGCAGTTGCGCCGTGATCAGCTCCGCATCGAGCGCGCTGTCCTCCAGCATGAGGATGCGCAGGTGCGAAGCACGGCGCGCAGCATCACGCATCGCGGGGGCCTGTTCCGACCGACGGGTGCGGTGGCGGCTGGTTGGTGATGCCCCAGAACATGCCAAGGCCCTGGATGGCGTCGAAGAACTCCTTGAAGTCCACCGGCTTGACCACGAAGGCGTTGACGCCCAGCTGATAGCTGCGCACCAGGTCCTGCTCCTCGCGCGACGAGGTGAGCATGACGATCGGCGTGCTGCTCAGCGTCGCGTCGTTGCGCACCTGTTCCAGCACTTCCAGGCCATTGATCTTGGGCAGTTTCAGGTCGAGCAGGACCACCACCGGGCCACCATGCTGCGTACCGGCATAGGCGCCTTCACAGCGCAGGTAGTCCAGTGCTTCGGCACCGTCGCGCACATGGATGACGTCGTTCAGCAGCTGGCAGCGTGCCAGTGCTGCCATCGTCAGCTCGGCATCCTTGGGGCTGTCTTCAACCAGAAGGATGGGCCGCAGATCCCTCATGGGTGTTCTCCGTTTTGATGGGGCAGGGTGAAGTAAAGCGTGGCGCCCTTGCCCAGCGCGCCCTCGGCCCAGGTGCGGCCGCCATGGCGGCCGCCGATGCGGCGGACATTGGCCAGGCCGATGCCGGTGCCTTCGAATTCCTCGACGTGGTGCAGGCGCTGGAAAACGCCGAAAAGCTTGTCCACATAACGCATGTCGAAACCGCAGCCGTTGTCGCGGACGAAGAAGACGTCCTCCTCGTCCGTGCGTTCACAGCCGATCTCGATGAGGGCGTGCTCGCGTTCGCGGGTGAACTTGACGGCGTTGGACAGCAGGTTCTGCCAGACCAGGCGCATCATCGTCGGGTCGGCCTCGATGATCGGCAGCGCGCCGACCTTCCACTCGACCTCGCGCCCGGCATAGTCGAAGGCCAGGGTGCGGCGCACATCGCTGACCAGGGCGCCCATGTCCAGGCGCATGCGGCCCAGTGTCGAGCGGCCCATCTGCGAGAAACTCAGCAGGTCATCGACCAGCGTGCCGGCCGACTTGGCCGATTCGACGATGGTGTCCAGGAAGCGGCGCTCGGTGGTGTTCAGGCGCTCGGCGGCGGAGCTGCCGAGCAGTTCGGAATAGCCGACGATGTGCCGGAAGGGCGCGCGCAGGTCATGGCTGACCGAGTACGAGAACGCCTCCAGCTCCTTGTTGCTGCGCAGGAGCTGCTCGTTGAGCTCGGCCATCTCCTCGGCCTTGCGCAGCACGATGTCGACGATGGCGGTGCGCATCTCGTGCGCGGCATCGCGGTCGGCATCATTCCAGGGCAGGCTGCGCTGCTGCACGGTCTCCTTCCAGGCTTCGAAGGAATTGCGCGGTGACAGCACGGTTCCCGGCGCCGCGGTCTTGCGCGGGTCGCCGCCCCAGCGCACGGTGCGCACCACTTCGGGGCGGAACCACATCAGGAAACTGTCGTGCAGCTGGGAGATCGACACCGCCAGCAGGCCGCTCGCGGTGTCGGTCAGGGCTTCGCCCGCGGGCCAGCTGCTGGCCAGGTGATCGGTGGCGTAGACCTCGTCGCCGGCGTGCTCGCTGGCCAGCCAGTGGGCGAGATCCAGCACCTCGTTGCGGGCGGGGCAGTGCCCGACCAGCAGGCAGTCACCCTTGTGCACGATCGCAGCGCCGGCGGCATTGGTCAGCGACATCAGGCTGGACGGATCCTGGCGCAGCGCGGCCATGAACTCCTCATCACCGGCCATGCGCCCCAGCAGCCGGACCAGCACCGAGCGGCGGTTGATGCGTTCTTCCACCGCACGGGCCCGTTCCTTCAGGGCAATCTGCAGCGAAACGATCTGGCCCATGAACTCACAGGCGGTGCGCACCGGGTAGGGCAGGCGCCGGGCATCCGCGCTGTGGCAGGACACCAGACCCCACAGCTGGCCTTCGTGGATCAGTGACACCGACATCGACGAGCCGGTGCCCATGTTGCGCATGTACTGCAGGTGCACCGGCGAGACGCTGCGCAGTACGGAAAGGCTCAGGTCGGTCGGCGCCGCATCGGCATGCTGCGCCGCGCGCACCAGCGGCACGGCGCTGTAGTTGGCATCGGCGATCAGGCGCACGCGGTTGCGGCGATACAGTTCGCGCGCCTGCGCTGGGATGTCCGACTCGGGGAAGCGGAGGTCGAGATAGGAGGGCAGTACCCCGTTGCCGTCCTCGGCAATGACGATGCCGTTCCAGCCGCTGTCGAACTGATAGACCAGAGTACGGTCGAAGCCGGTCATCGCGCGCATGTGCTCGGCGGCGATCTGGCACAGCGCCTCGACCGTACTGGCGGTCTCGATGGCCACCATCAGCTGGCGGATGGCCGGATACAGGGCTTCCAGCGAAGCCGGCTGGCCCGCAATCGGTGATTCCAGCTCCAGCAGCAGAGCCTGCGCCGAGCGATGGGCCAGTATCTGGTGCCGCCCGTACCCCGGCAGTTCGATGGAGCCGATGTGCACCGAACTGTCCAAGGCCAGCTGGCCGACCGGCTCGATGCAGTCCGCCAGGACGCCCCCAAGCACGTCGGCCAGCGGCTGTCCCAGCGGGTCGCCGAACCGTTCAAGCAGGGCTGGTTCACTCACCGCGCGCTCGAGGACCTGCAGCGAGTGCGGGTCGACCACCAGCAGCACGCCGTACGGCTGGATGGCACCCGGCGTGTGGATGGGCTCACGCGCGCAGAGGTCCAGCGCGGCGTCCTGCGCGGTTTCAGCAGATGACATCAGCAGCAGCGCTCGCGGTTCGGGGCAGGTTGGCAGCGTCGGAATGCACGCCACGACGCACGTCTGAGTCGGAAGAAAAAGCCATCGCTACATGGTGAAGCAAAAACCGTGATTCGCATACCACTCTTTAATGTGAAGACTCAGGGCTGAAACGCTGAACAATTCAGCAAACTTCGGGTGAAGGCACAGCGCGCCTTCGCAGCAGCTGCATCGGCACTGCACGCGTGCTGCACGCGCGGCTGCATACAGTCAAGCCACTCCTTTCATGGTGACGCCGCGTGGACCTGCAGCCTTCCGTTCCTTCCTTCGATCGTCATCCTTCCTTCCCGCGTCGGCCGATGGCGGACAGTGCCCACTTCGAACTACTCGACGTCAGTGCCCTGCAGGATCCCTGCAGCGGCCGCATCGTCCACCTCTATGCGCTGGTGGCGCGCTGCACGGCGTGCGAGACGGTGTTCAAGGCAGAGGAAGGCGCTGGCCTGGTCAGCACCTCGTCGGCCCGCGTGGTCCGCTGCCCATCCGGCTGTGGCCAGCAGTCGTTCACTGGCGCCGCGCTGCGGCAGTGGCGGGCGGCGGCCGTACCCGCCGCCTGAGCCCCGCTCACAGCACCGAAGGATTGAGCTGCCAGACCGCATGGTTGAGTGCGGTGGCGAAGCTGACCCAGGCCAGGTAGGGCAGCAGCAGCCACGCCGCCAGGGCCCTGCGACGGGCGAAGGCCAGCATCGTGGCTACGATCAGTACCAGCAACAGCAGGATGTCGGCGAACGCCGCACCGCCGAGCTTCCATGCGAAGAACAGCCAGCTCCACAGCACGTTGACGACCAGTTGCGCGACGTATAGTCCAAGCGCGACCCGATTGCTGCGCCAACCGCCCTGGCGCCAGACCAGCCAGGCGCTGAGGGCCATCAATATATATAAGAGTGTCCAGACCGGTCCAAACACATTGGCCGGCGGCGCCCAGCTGGGCTGGATCAGCTGCCCGTAGAACTGCGCGGCGGTGATCGAGGCGCGCGCGCCCAGTGCCGCTGCAGCGAGCGTAAGTGCCAGCCAACCCGCCAGGCCGAACAGCTGTCTTCTGTGATTCATCACTGATCCTCTCGAACATTTGCCATCGCACCCGGTCTACGCAGACCGGCGCGTGTTGGATGCAGGCCCCGCAACGCTCAGTCCGCGGTGCCGGCTGCGCCGTCTGCAGGCAGCAGGGCCGGGCGGCCGTCGAACCATTCGCGTGCGCCCGCCAGGTGCCATTGACGCTGCTTGCCTTTCATCTCGATGCCGGCACCCAGCAGCCCCCAGCGCAGATAGAGATCGCCGCGCTTGTTCTGCTCGAGCAGATCCAGCCGCGCCCGCAGGGACAGCCGCTCGTTCTCGGCTTCCAGGCCGTCGAGCACCAGATGGCCTGCCTGCCAGCGCAGGCGGGTGGTTGCGTTCACCTGCCCGGAATCGAGCAGGGACAGCGCCCAGCGCGGGTAGTCGCTACGCTCGGCGAACACCGCCAGCAGGGGTGCGGCATCGCTCATGGTCAGCGCGGCGCTGGCATCGACCCGGAACGGTGCCTGCGCATCGATGCGGCCCTGCCTGAACTGCACGCGTCCCTGCCAGGGCGTCTTGCGCTGCTGCTGGTCGACCTGCACGTTGCGCAGCTGCACCGACGTGCCCGACAGGTCGAAGTAGCGTTGTTTGAAGTCGGCGCGGCGCAGGGTGGCGTCGACCTCGGCGTTGCCCAGCAGGTCGAGGCCGGCCACCTGGAGGCGTGCGCCGTTGCCAAGCAGGGTGGCAGTGCCATGGCCGACCCGGCCGTCGGTATCCAGTTCCACATCGCCGGTGAGCGTGCCGGTGCCACCCAGCAGCCGGGCCTGGCCTTTGCCCAGATAGCGGTTGTAGGCGGTCAGGTCGGGAATGGTGGCATTGCTGAAACGCAGGCGCGCACGCATGTCCTTGCGGAACTCACGCAGGCGGCCATCCCCACTGAGTACCAGCGACAGGTCGCGACCGTCGAACAAGGTGTCTCCTTTCTCACCGCCAGCGCGTGCGTTGAAGCGCGGCACCCGTACATCCAGCGTGGCGCGGGTAGGCGTACCCGCTGCCAGCTCGCCGTGTGCGCTGGCCGTACCGGTCATGCGCACGCCGGCCACCTCGGCCGTTGCCGCCGCTTCGGGGATGTCCACCGTACTGCCTGCCGCAAGCTCACCCGCTTTCAGCCGCAGGTCGGCCCGCACGGTGCCACCGCCGTCCAGCTGCACCCAGGGCTTGCGCAGGAACAGGGCGGGAATCCAGTTGAGCGAGGTGAAGGTCCATTCGCCCTGCACCCGACCGGAGGTGCGCTCGATCAACTGGCCGGGCTCGCGGAAGGGGATTTTCCGCCCCGTGATGTTCAGGTCGGCATCGAGCGAGGCGCCCGTACCCTCGCGCGCCGGCAGGCGTGCCTGCAGCCGGATGTCCTGGGCGGCGTTCAACTGCAGGGCCAGCGTGCCGCGATCAGGGGCGCCGGCGCCAGCCTGCAGCGGCACCCGCCAGACGGCGCGACTGCCCGGCTGCAGGGTGCCGCGGTCGAGCGTGATGTCCGCCTGCAACTGGCCGGTACTGGGTGAGCTGGAAACCGCCAGCGTCCGCGCGTCGGTGTCCACCCGGATGCCGTGACTGCGCGCATCCACCTTCAGCGCGCCGTGGAGGATGTCGAACTTGGCGAGGCCGGGCGCCTGATCCCGGTAATGCCAGGGGTAGCCGAACGTTGCCTCGACCTTCATTGCGTCCAGCAACTGCACGCCGTCATAGCTGGCGATGGCATCGCTGAAGGCCACCTGCGAATCGTACAGTTCCGACGGGCCGCCACGCAGCTGCTTGCGGAAGCCGACGGTGCCCTGGCCCTGGCCGATGATCAGCAGCTTGCCGAAGCGGGCGTGCTGGATGGAATCACTGTGGATGGCATCGAAGCGCAGGGTCCAGCCCTGGTTGCCGCGCGGGGGCGGTGGCACGACATCGTCGACACGGGTGACTTCGGCCGACACGCCAGTGGCGTTCAGGAGCGGCACGCGCACTTCGCGGCGGAACAACGGCCACAACGCCAGGCGGGCGCTGGCGCGGTCGGCGTGCAGTACATACACCGTGTGGTTCACATGGCCGCGCATGTGCACGTTCCAGGCGATGACATGCCCCGGCAGCAGGGTGATGGCCGGACCCGTGCGCATCACGAACTTCTGCGGCTTGCGGTTGGTGGTCAGGTCGAACAGCGGCGTATTGAGGAAGATGTTGCCCGCCAGCAGATAGAGCGCGTAAACGCCGGCAACGCTCCAGGCCAGCAGCCGCCAGCGCCGCGGCCAGTGGGTGAAACGTGCGGGAAATGCGGGCATTTGGGCTCATCAACGGGTGGGACGTACGTCACTATCCCGAACATGACTGCGTGATGATGTGAATGCCTGGCGATTTAGCCTGCCTATAATCGTAGGCTACGTATAGGAGCCCATGGCATGACTGCACAGGCTGGCAAGGACAGCACCACCGCTTACGACGCCCCGGACAAGGCGGGCTTCGACCCGACTTACACCTCCAGCGTGCACGATGCGCGGCGGGCGACGCGCGACGGCAGCGTGACGATTTCCGAGACCGGGGTGAAATCCAGCGGCGAACGCAAGCTCGCTGGCACGAAGTTCGCGGGACAGTTTGTCGACGCCAGCGCCGCCGTTACTGAAACGGTCGTCGATGGGCGTAACGAATTCCAGCTGGAGGTGGCCAATGCCACCCGCAGCCAGCTGAAGGCCGGCATCGTCGAAGGTACAGTGACCGCCGGTGGCCGTGGCCGCTACAAGGTGGCCCTGCCGCAGAACGACACCACCGATCCGCGCGAGGTCAGTCCACTGGACCCGACCACGATCCCGCGCGGTGGCAGCGTCATCCTCGATGGCCAGCAATTCACTGGCACGCAGATGGAAGCGCGTTTCCGCAACATGGCCGTCGAGAGCCAGCTGACCGAGGCGCAGGGCGCCAGCTATCGCGTCGATCGCCTCAGCGACGGCCGGGTGCGCGTCAGCACGGGCCCGAACGAGGCCGTGGAGGCCTTCAATGGCGTGGGCTTCTCGGCGGGCAAGTTCAGCGCTGTTGCCGGTCGCCAGGATGGACTGGGACAGTCGTCGGTGCGCAGTGCGACCTTCGATCTGGAGCAGGCCGATGGCCGCGCGGCCTACGCGCAGTTTGTCGAGACCGGGCGGATGCAGGCCGGCACGCCGGGCGTGCAGGACCTGGCCACCATCGAGCGGATCGGCATGAATTCGCAGACCCGCCTGAAGCTGGATTACAACGACAAGCTCGGCGTCGACCTGGCCGGCCAGCGCAATGCAGGCGATATCGTCCGCGTGCGCCGCGAGGATGGCAGCTACACCGAGCGGATGAACCTGGAGTACAGCGGCAACCTGCCGGTGAGCCGCGCCAGCGCCTACGGTGCCGACGGCAAGGAGGACCTTGCGCAGCGTCGCTACGAATTCACCTTCGACCTGAGGGACAACCCCAACGGCGAGCGGATCGCCAGCCTGGCCAACAGTGCGCTGGCCGGGCGCGTCGGCAACGATGTGCGCGGGCCGTTGAAAGCCGGCGAAGTGAACACGCTGGTGCTGGACGAGGGCCAGATGCGCGGGTTGATGCAGCGCACCCAGGCGATGGTGAAGGACAACCCGATCATGGGCCCGTCCTGGCATCTGCTGGCCGAGGACGGAAAGGGCAGGCCGCAGCAGGATGTCGATGCCTTTGCCGTGGCGCTGGCGCGCAACCAGGGTCATTCGGCCTATGGCATGGCCGAGCGCCTGTTCCACGTCGCCGCCGCCGGCGGCCAGGATCTGCAGAAGATCGACGCTACCGTGCGCGCTGACCACCTGCCGGGCCTGCCGCCGCCGTCGCCGCTGCTGCCGCAGCAGGACCCGCGCCATGCCAGCAGTCCGGACCACGCGATGTGGTGCCAGAGCCAGGGCGCGGTCGGCAGCCTGGACCAGGCCATGGGCCGCACCCCGGATGAAATGAGCGAGCGCCTGAGCATGGCCCTGCTGGTGGCGGCGCGGCACAAGGGCATGGAGCGTATCGATGAAGCCGTGCTCAGCGACGATGGCCGCTACGCGTTCGCGGTGCAGGGTGAGGCGCATGCGGCTGACCGGCAGATCGCCCGCACCGACACCGCGCAGGCCGTCGCCACGCCGGTGAGCGAGCAGGTGCGCGAGCTGCCCCAGCCTGCCGAGCGCAGCACGGAGCACGCACAGGCTCTGCAGCAGGAGCAGCAGGTGCAGGAGCAGGCCAGTCGAGCGATGGCGCGCTGAGTGGTGTGACGACGAAACCGCCGCGAATTTCACATGGCGGAGACGTCTTCACAGTGCTTAATACGGTTCCTGACGAGTAGGGGGCTTGTCTATAAGGACGGCCCCCGGCGTTTCCAACTACCTGGACCGTACCCATGGCGGCTTTGCAGCAGCGCACCATCGATCTCATCCGAGAGCATCAGTCGACCCTGATCGCGCAGTGGCGTGACAACCTCAATGCCGCCGGCCAGAACGATGACAGCCGCATCGGTGCGCGCGACCTGGACATCCAGGTCAATGAATTCTGGCAGCTGCTGCTGCCCTCGCTGTCGGCCGCCGATGCAGGCAACCTGCACGGCGCCGAATGGCAGGCCATCCGCCATTTCCTCGAAGACCTGTCGCGCGACCGCGCGATCAAGGGCTTCACGTCCTCGGAGACGGCCACCTTCATCTTCTCGCTGAAGCGGCCGCTGTTCCAGCTGCTGCAGCAGCACCACAGTGGCGATCCGCAGGCGCTCGGCGAACAGCTGTGGTCGATCTCCGAGCTGCTTGACGTGCTCGGCCTGCACACGGTGAAAGCCTTCCAGCGCACCCGCGAGGATGTCATCCAGCGCCAGCAGGAAGAGATGCTGGAGCTGTCCACCCCGGTAGTGAAGCTGTGGGAAGGCGTGCTGGCACTGCCGATGATCGGCACGCTGGACTCGCAGCGTACCCAGGTGGTGATGGAATCGCTGCTGCAGCGGATCGTCGACACCGGCTCGGAAATCGCCATCATCGACATCACCGGCGTGCCCACCGTGGACACGCTGGTCGCCCAGCATCTGCTGAAGACCGTCACCGCCATCCGCCTGATGGGCGCCGACGCCATCATCAGCGGCGTGCGTCCGCAGATCGCGCAGACCATCGTGCACCTGGGCCTGGACCTGCAGGGCATCGTCACCAAGGCCAACCTGGCCGACGCCCTGGCGCTGGCCCTGAAGCGGAACGGCCTGACCGTCAGCCAGGCCAACCGCTGATGGACCGCATCCCGATCCTGCAGATGGGCGACCTGCTGCTGGTCACCATCCAGGTGGACATGCACGACCAGCTGGCGCTGAACCTGCAGGACGACCTCAGTGAGCGTATCCGCCGCACCTCCGCGCGCGGCGTGCTGATCGACATCTCCTCGCTGGACATCGTCGATTCCTTCATCGGCCGAATGATCGCAACCATTTCGGCGTTGTCGCGGGTGATGGATGCAACCACTGTGGTGGTGGGCATGCAGCCGGCCGTGGCCATCACCCTGGTCGAGCTGGGCCTGGACCTGAGCGGAGTGCGCACGGCACTGAACGTGGAGCGTGGCATGAAGCTGCTGCGCCGGAGTGATGAACTGCCATGACCGCACGCCAGGGGAGCTTGCCCGTGCGGGTCGAGCAGGACGTGGTGCTGGCCCGCCAGGCCGTGCGCCAGGCCGCCGTGGCCTGTGGCCTGCGCCTGGTCGACCAGACCAAGCTGGTGACCGCCGCCAGCGAACTCGCCCGTAACACCGTCATCTACGGCGGTGGCGGGCAGATGGACTGGCAGCTGCTGGAAGAGGGGCTGCGCCGTGGCGTGCGCCTGGTCTTCTCCGACCAGGGGCCGGGCATCGCCAACATCGAGCAGGCGCTGACCGACGGTTGGTCGTCGGGCAAGGGCATGGGCCTGGGCCTGTCCGGCTCACGGCGGCTGGTGGATGTCTTCGAACTGGACACTGCACCGGGGCGGGGCACGCGCATCACCATCACCAAATGGACGTGAATTTCTCCGGCCACGTCACCCGCGTCGTGGCCGTGGAGGAACCCACCCAGGTCGGGCAGGTGCGTCGCGAGGCGCTCGCACTGTCCGCACGGATCGGTTTCGATGAAACGGACAGTGGTCGGGTCGCGCTGGCCGCCAGCGAGTTGGCCAGCAACCTGCTGCGCCATGGCGGCGGTGGCAAGGTGTATCTCTCGGTCGTGCAAGGGTGCGACGCCCGCGGCGTCGAACTGTATACCGTGGACGCCGGTCCTGGCTTCGTGCTGTCGCAGGCATTGGTGGAAGGCTATTCCACCGGCGGCAGCCAAGGCCTGGGACTGGGCGCAGTAAAGCGCCAGGCGACGCTGCTCGACAGCTGGTCCGATGCGCGCGGCACGATCGTGGTGGCCCGCATCTACCCCGAACATACCGGCCCACGGGTTGATCTCGCCTACGGCGCCCTGCGCCTTGCGATGCGGGGCGAAGAGGCCTGCGGCGACGCCTGGCACCTGTCGGTGCGGGAAGGGCAGGCGGCGCTGACCATGATCGACGGCCTGGGCCACGGCCTGCCTGCCACCGATGCAGCGCAGGCAGGCACGCGTCGGGCCGCGGACGTGGGCGTGGAAGCGCCGAACCCGCTGATTGAAGCCCTGCACCGCGCCATGTCCAGCACCCGCGGCGGTGCGGTTGCCGTGGCGACTCTGCCGCTGGCCGGGGGCGAGCTGCAGTTCTCCGGCATCGGCAACATCAATGCCGGCATCGCTGATGCCACGGGCTACCGTGGCCTGGCCTCGATGCCAGGCATCGTAGGCGTGCAGTTCCGCAAGGCACAGGCATTCAACGTTCACGCCGCGCACGGCACGCTGCTGATCATGCACAGCGATGGCCTGCAGGGGCGCTGGCGGTTGCAGGACTATCCGGGCCTGGTCCATCGGCACCCGGCCTTGGTGGTGGCGGTGCTGCAACGGGATTTCGACCGCGGGCGTGACGATGCAAGCATCGTTGCCCTGCGCATGGGAGCGTGGTGATGGGGCAGGAACAGATACAGGAAGAGAACACCCGGCTGGCGGCGGAAAACGCAGCCTTGCGCGCCGAACTGGAAGAAACCAACCAGGGCGTGCTGGCGCTGTATGCCGAGCTGGACCAGCAGGCGGTGCAGCTGCGCGAGGTCTCCGACCTGAAGAGCCGCTTCCTGTCTTACATGAGCCACGAATTCCGCACGCCGCTGGGCTCGATCCTGAGCATGACGCGGCTGCTGGAAGACGGGATGGATGGTCCGCTCAACGATGAGCAGCTGCGCCAGGTCCGCTTCGTCAGCGCCTCGGCATCGGAGCTTCGTGAGATGGTGGACGACCTGCTGGACCTCGCCAAGATCGAGGCCGGGCGCATCACGATCTCGCCGGGCTGGTTCGACCTGATGGACCTGTTCGCCGCCCTGCGCGGCATGTTCAGGCCATTGGTGGACAGCAACCAGCGCATCGAGCTCGTGTTCGAGGATCCGCCGCCGCTGCCGATGCTCTACACCGACGACAAGAAGCTTGCGCAGATCCTGCGCAACTACATCTCCAACGCCATCAAATTCACGCCAGAAGGGCAGGTGGTGGTGTCGGCGGCGATGGAGAGCGATGCGGAGGTTCGCTTCACCGTGCGCGATACCGGCATCGGCATCGCCCCGGAGCTGCTGCCGGCGCTGTTCGAGGATTTCGTGCAGGTCGATTCGCCACTGCAGAAGCGCCTGCGAGGTACCGGCCTTGGCCTGTCGCTGTGCAAGCGGTTTGCCGAGCTGCTGGGCGGTCGGGTGGCGGTGGAAAGCCTGCCCGGCAGCGGCTCGGCCTTCCATGTAGTCTTGCCGGTAGCACTGAACGAGGCGACGGAGGACGCCCATGCCGCACTCTGATCGCATATTGGTGGTGGATGACAACGCAGCCACGCGCTATTCGGTGCGCCGCGTGCTGGAGCACCATGGTTACAGCGTCAGCGAGGCGGCCACCGGACAGGAGGGCCTGGACCGGCTGGCCGACTCGGAGTTCGGCGCGGTGGTGCTGGACGTCAACCTGCCGGACATGAGTGGCTTCGACGTGGTGCGCCAGCTGCGCACCCAGCCACGCACCCAGCTGCTGCCGGTGGTACACGTCTCGGCCGCGTCCATCGCCACCGGCGACATGATCACCGGCTTGGACAACGGTGCCGATGGCTACCTGATCCATCCGGTGGACCCCGATGTGCTGCTGGCCACGCTGCGCAGCCTGCTGCGCGCGCGACGCGCCGAGGAAGCCCTGCGTGAAGCGGATGCGCGGTTCCAGGAGATCTTCAGCCAGGTCAATGCGCCCATTGCGGTGCTGGATGAGCAGCTGCAGATCCGCGAAAGCAACTCCGCGTTCGCCCGTCTGCTCAGCGAGGCCGATGCCAATGGCTCGCTGTTTGCCCTGCTGGGCAGCAACAAGGAATTCGTGCTGGACCTGCAGGACGCACTGGCCCGGCAGGAGCGTTGGCAGGGCGCGCTGTCGATCGCCAGCCGGCAGGGCGTGCGCAACACGCAATGGCGGCTGACGCCTGACCGCCGCACTGGCCATGGGCTGGTGGTGGTGGAGGACGTGACCGAGCACCATGTGCGCGCCCGCGAACAGCGTGCCGAACTGGAGACCGCCAACACCGAGCTTGCGCACCAGATCGCCGAGCGCAGCCGCACCGAAGCCGAGCTGCTGCAGGCGCAGAAGATGGATTCGCTGGGCCAGTTGACCGGCGGCATCGCGCATGACTTCAACAACCTGCTGACCACGATCATCTCCGGTCTCGACATGATCGAACTGGCCGTGTCGTCGTCGCGGCTTGAGAAGGTGCCGCAGTACAGCAGCATCGCTGCCGCGTCGGCCCAGCGCGCCGCCGCCTTGACCCAGCGCATGCTGGCGTTCGCCCGCAAGCAACCGCTGGATTCGCGCCCCTTCGACCTGGTGGCGCGCGCGCGCTCGCTGGAAGACCTGCTGCGCCGCTCGATCGGCGAGAACATCGAGCTGGAGTTCGAACTCGGCGAGGAACCGCTGGTTGCCGTCGCCGACGTCAACCAGTTCGAGAACGTGGTGCTGAACCTGGTCATCAACGCACGCGATGCCTTGGGCGGCCGTGGCCTGATCCGTCTGCGCGCCGAGGCCTGCGAAGTCCAGCGTGAGAACGAATTGACCTCGGGCCGCTATGTCAGCCTGAAGGTGATCGACAACGGGCCGGGCATTCCACCGGAACTGGTGGCGAAGGTCTTCGAGCCCTTTTTCACCACCAAGCCGCAGGGCGAGGGCACGGGCCTGGGCCTGTCGATGACCTATGGCTTCGCCCGGCAGTCGGGCGGACTGGCGCGCATTGCCAGCGAGCCCGGCGAAGGGACTGAGGTCGAGCTGCTGCTGCCCGCCGGTGAAGTGACACATGCGGAAACGAGCGCCGAGCAGGTCGCGCCGCCGCGTGGCCAGTCCGAGCGCATCCTGCTGGTCGATGACACCGATTCGGTGCGGATGATGGTGGGTGAAATGCTGTCCGAAGCGGGTTACCAGGTGACGTTGGCGGCGGATGCGCGCCAGGCCCTGCGCCATCTGCGGCAGGACCCGGCCTTCGATCTGCTGCTGTCCGACGTCGGCCTGCCCGGCATGGACGGCCGCGAACTGGCCGATGCCGCGCGCGAGATCAATCCCGTGCTGCCGGTGCTGTTCATCACCGGCTACACCGAACGTGCTGCGGTGCGTGAGTCCTTCCTCGGTACCGGCATGAGTCTGCTGCCCAAACCGTTCAGCCTGCTGGAGCTGATGGCCGCGGTGCGCGCCGCGCTGTAGGGCGGCGCGGCCGGCTGCAGGCCTGACCTCACGGGCAGGCCTGCTCAATCCCTCAGCCCGGAAGCTCGCACTGCATCCTGCCGTCCACGTAGTACGGCTTGGGAACGTTCGGGTTCTCGCTGGTCTTTTCGAAGACCACCTCGAATGAGTCCGCCTTCGGCGTTCCCTTGCGCCCGGTGCAGGCGTCGTTGAGTTTCTTCTTGACCGCGGTGATGCCGGCATCGCGGTTGGCGCCGTCGGCGCTGTTGGTCAGGTTCACCGTTTCTGCCAGGGCGAGCGGGCTGATGGCCAGCAGGCCGGCGGTGACGATCAGGGTGTGCAGACGGGTCATGCATTCTCCTCGTGCGTTCCATTGCGGATGCGCCGCAGGCGTGCGGCGCGCACACAGGATAGGGAAGGCCGGTTAAGGCACCGTGCTCGGCCTGTGCTCGTGTCAGGCTGCGACCGATTGTCGCTCCAATGGTAGTGGGAACCATTCGCATCTGCTATGATTTAACGCGTCCTTAACCAGAGCCGCTGCCGCCGCCCCCAGGCGCGCCTCCCAGAAGCAGGTCCCCCATGTCCAACGCCCGTTCCCTTTCCCGCGAGCCGATGCGCTCGCTGCTGTCTGTGTCCGTTGCCACGCTGCTGGCATTGCCGCTGGCCGCGCAGGCCCAGTCGGCGATGCCCGATGGCGCCACGCCCACCGATCTGGACGCGGTGCACGTCAACGCCTACCGCACCATCACCCACACCTCCGGCGCGACAAAGACCGATACCCCGGTGGCCGAGATGGCCAAGTCGGTGTCGGTCATCGCACGTGAGGAACTGGACGCGCGCGGCGTGCAGAACCTCAACGAGGCCATGCGCTATGTGGCCGGCGTTTCGCTGGAAAGCACCGGCATCGACAACCGTGTCGACGACTTCCGCATCCGCGGCTTCGATGCCGGCAGCTGGAGCAACAACGTCACCGTCGATGGCATGCGCGCGCCGCAGGGCGGGCAGTGGAACCGCACGATGGTCGACAGCTGGAACCTGGACCGCGTGGAAGTGCTCAAGGGCCCCTCGGCGGTGATGTATGGCCAGGTGGCTCCGGGCGGCATGGTCAACCAGGTCAGCAAGACGCCCACCCCGGACCAGCAGCAGGTGCTGCAGCTGGGCGTGGATGGCAACGGCCAGTACAGCACCGCCTTCGATGTCGGCGCGGGCAGCGATGACAAGCGCCACCTGGCCCGCCTGGTCGGCCTGTACCGTGACGGCGACACCCAGATCAAGCACACCGACCAGGAGCACTGGTTCCTGGCGCCCAGCTACACCTTCCAGATGGCCGAGCGCACGCGCCTGACCCTGCTGGGCCTGTACCAGCGCGACGATGGTGGTTCGACCTACCAGTTCCTGCCGATGGCCGGCACTCTGGTGGCCACGCCCTATGGGCACATGAAGAACAGCACCTTCATCGGCGAGCCGACCTGGAACACCTACGACCGTACGATCTGGTCGGGCGGCTGGCTGTTCGAGCACGCCTTCAACGAGCACTGGACGCTGAGCCAGAGCGCGCGCCGGTTGAACGTGGAATCGACCTTCCGCAGCGTGGTGACCAATGGCGCGTTGAATGCCGATGGCCGCACGCAGAAGCGCCGCGCGACCTGGGGCGAGGGCGATTCGCGCGGCGATACCGCCGATACCCGCCTGACCGGCAAGTTCAGCACCGGCGCCGCCGAACACACCCTGCTGCTGGGTGTGGACTGGCAGAAGGCCGACTGGACCGCGGCGCGTGGCGCGATGGGTACCGCGCCCGATTCGCCCACCGCCATCGCCATCTTCAACCCGGTCTACAGCGGCTTCATTCCGGCCACCACCTCGATCTGCTATTCCGGCGGCATCAACCGACAGACCGGTGCCTACCTGCAGGACCAGATCGCGCTGGACAAGTGGCGCTTCACCGTCGGTGGCCGCTACGACTGGACCAAGGATGACACCTGGACCCAGGCCTACACCTTGGCTACCAACCGCTATGGCGCACGCACGCCCAGCCACATCAAGAACGATGCCTTCAGCGGCAATGCCGGCATCCTGTACGTGGCCGACAACGGCCTGACCCCGTACCTGAGCTATGCCGAATCGTTCCAGCCGGCCGGCAGCACGGCCACGCAGTCCTTCGAGCGCACGGCGTTCGATCCGATCACCGGCAAGCAGTGGGAAGTGGGCCTGAAGTACCAGCCGGCCAGCTTCGATGGCCTGATCACCGTATCGGCGTACGACCTGCGGCAGCAGAACGTGCTGACCGACGACCCGGACAGCAGCCACAACACCTGCGGCACCACCGGCACCAGCCAGTGCCAGGTGCAGGATGGCGAGGGCCGCGTGCGCGGTGTCGAACTGGAAGGCCGCGTCACCCCGCTGCCGGGCTTCAGCGTGATCGGTGCCGCCTCGTGGATGGAATCGGAAGTGACCCGCAGCAACAACGGCTACGCCGGCAACGAGCTGGCGATGGTGCCGGACTGGACCACCTCGCTGTGGGGCGACTACACCTTCCAGGGCGGTGCACTGGAAGGCCTGAGCCTGGCGGCGGGCATGCGCTACAACGGCAAGAGCTACGGCGACAGCGCCAACCTGTACCGCATTCCGTCGTACACCCTGTGGGATGCCGCCATCCGCTATGACATCGGCCTGTACGGCGCGGTGGGGACACAGCTGTCGTTGAACCTGAGCAACCTGGCCGACAAGCGTTTCGTGTCGACATGCACCGGCGTGTCCTCGTGCTACTACGGCACTGGCCGCACGGTGACGGCGACGGCGAGGCTCACCTGGTAATGCCCACCTGGTGAAGCAGACCGGGTGATGCAGGACTGCCGCCGCACCCGGACGGGGCGGCGGCAGCGCCGATCACGCCGCAGCGTTGGCGGCGTAGGCGGCCAGCACGGCCGGCAGCTCGTGCATGGATTCGAAGATCACATGCGCGCCGGCTGCACGCAGGGCCTCGGGCGTGCTGTGGTACTGGCCGCCCGGGCTGTAGCCGAACACCGTGGCACCCGCGGCCACGCCTGCGGTGGCACCGGTCACGGTGTCTTCGATGACCGCGCAGCGGGTCGGGTCCACGCCCAGTGCCGCGGCGGCTGCCAGGTACACATCCGGGTGCGGCTTGGTGCGCGGCTGGTCCTGGCCGCTGAAGATCTGCCCGGCGAAGGCATCGAGGATGCCGATCTTGCCCAGCTGCAGGCGGACTTTCAGCAGGTCGGCGCCCGAGGCGCAGGCAATCCTGCCGCCGGTCGCGACCTGGATTGCAAGCACGGCGGCCGGGGCGCCGGGAATTTCAGTGAGGTCACGCTCAAGCACCACGTTGCGCTGGCGGCGGAATTCATCCAGCCATTCATCGGTGAAGGGCTTGCCGGTACGCTCCTCGATCAGGCCGGCCAGGCCGGCTACGGATTTGCCGAGGAAGATCTCGCCGGCCTGCTGCTGGGTCAGCGGCCAGCCGCGCTCGCTCAGCATTTCCGACAGCACGCGGGCGACCAGCGGCTCGGAATCGACGAGGACGCCGTCGCAGTCGAACAGCACGGCATCGAAGGGGAAGGGGGACATCAGGAACTCCTTGCAACAACCGACGGGGGAAGCTGCGCGCTATTTTCCCACAGGGCGGGGGCGGGCACCCCGCGCCTCGATGAACGACGCGATCCGCTGCAGCGTCTCCGGGGTGCCGGCGGTGTAGACGATCATCGACAGGTCCGGGCGCGCTTCCACGGCAAAGGTCGAGAAGTCCAGCTCCAGCAGGCCCAGCTCCGGGTGCTTGAGCCGCTTGCTGCCGTCGCCCTCGCTGGCCACATCGTTGCTGCGCCAGAGCGCGGCGAACTCTGGGCTGCTCGCTGAAAGCTCGGCGGCCAGCTCGGCCACTTCGGTCTCGGCACCGGCACGGATGGCGTCGGCTCGCAGCGACGCCACCACGAAGCGGGCGACGCTGCTCCAGTCGTCCTGCGCCGCACGCACCCGGCTGTTGCTGAAGATGAAGCGCAGGATGTTGCGCTCGCGGGCCGGCACCTGCGCGTAGTCGGTCAGCAGGACGGTGGCGGCGTGGTTCCAGGCGACCACGTCCCAGGTCGGGGTGCGGATCAGTGCCGGGCTGTAGGGCAGGGCGTCCAGCACCCGCTGCAGGCGCGGCGAGATGCTGTCGCCGCTGCGGTACTTCACTTCCGGCGGGCGGCCCAGCCCCAGCATGTACACGTGTTCGCGCTCGGCGTCGGTCAGCCGCAGTGCGGCGGCGATGCGGTCCAGCACCTCGGCGGACGGCGCGCCGCCACGGCCCTGTTCCAGCCAGGTGTACCAGGTCGGGCTGATGCTGGCGCGCTGCGCGAC
>JAFAFD010000210.1 GCA_023423675.1 Pseudomonadota bacterium
TCGCTGTTCACCCTGCCGGCCGGCGACGTCGGTTTCGCGCTGATCGCGCAGGGCCAGCGCGAGAAGTTCTTCAACCAGTCGGCCGATCCCAACGCGGGCGTGCTGTTCCGCGGGCAGACCGCCGGCACCTCGGCGCAGGGCCAGCGTGACCTGTACGCGCTGGGCGCCGAACTGCAGGTGCCGATCATCGATACGTTCAGCGCCAACCTGTCCGGTCGCTACGACAAGTACGCGCTGCAGGGCGGCGGTGGCAACGGCAAGGCCACCTGGAAGCTGGGCCTGGAATACCGGCCGATCGAATCGCTGCTGCTGCGCGGCAGCTACGCCACTGCGTTCCGCTCGCCGGACATGTTCTATCTGTTCTCGCGCGAAAGCAGTGGCTACACCACCAACACCGATCTCTACCAATGCCGGCAGGCCGGGTACACCTCCGACAACTTCGACGAGTGCGACCAGTCCGGCCTCTCGGTGCTGTCCTCCAGCACCGGCAACCGCGACCTGAAGGACATCACCGCGCGCACCTTCACCTATGGCGTGGTGTGGTCGACGCTGGACAACGCCTTGACCCTGTCGGTGGACTACAACTCGGTGGTCATCGAGAACGAAGTGCGCATCCTCGGCACCGACAGCATCCTCGATACCGAGGCCAACTGCCGCCTGGGCGTCTCGGAAAACGGGCAGACCCAGTTCGACATCAACTCGCCCACCTGCCAGCAGGTGCTGGGCCAGGTGCAGCGCAAGCCGGCCACCGATCCGCTCAACCCCAACGGCGTGGACAAGGTGTTCTCGTACCCGATCAACATCGCCAGCCAGCGCCAGAACGGCGTGCAGGCGGCGCTGGACTACCGCTGGGGCACGCAGTCGGTGGGTGATTTCGCGGTCAATGCCGGCTACTACCGGCCGCTCAAGCACACCACCCAGGACAAGGAAGGCGACCCGGTCTACGACCAGCTGTGCTGCGCCAATTCCAACGAGCTGCAGTACCGCGCCACGCTGGGCGTGAACTGGAAGCGCGGTCCGTTCACCGCCAGCGCGTTCGGCATACGCAACGCCCCCACCTGGGACAGCCGCGGCGAGCAGCGCAACATCGGCCCCTGGACCACCTGGAACGCCACGGTCGGCTACCGCATCAACGACCTGGCCAGCCTGCTGCTGACGGTCAACAACCTGACCGACGAGATGCCGCCGATCGACCGCAGCACCGGTAACTGGCCGTACTACGACCAGGGCGTCTACAACGCCTTCGGCCGTTCGGCCTTCCTGGAACTGTCGCTGGACTTCCAGTAGGGCCGCTGGCCCCCGCGTACGCCCGGGGGCCTTGAACGGGCAGGGGGGGGGCGGCCGGACCGCCCCAAGGTGCTAGAATCGCAGGCCTCGCAATCCGTTCATCGACACCCGCCATGAGCCATACCGCCACCGCGCCCGCCAACGCCGAAAAGCGCTACACCGTGCACCGCAGCGACCTGCCGCTGAGCTGCCCGACCCCGGAAATGGCGCTGTGGAACTCGCATCCGCGCGTGTACCTGCCGATCGAAGATGAGCCCAATGGCGAGGCGAAGTGCCCGTACTGCGGTTCCACCTTCGTGCTGGCCGACTAAGCAGGCACCTCGATGCGCCGACTGACCGTGGTGCAGTTGCTGCCGGCGCTGCACTCCGGTGGCGTCGAGCGCTCGACCCTGGAAATCGCTGCGGCCCTGGTCGCCGCCGGCCATCGCGCGCTGGTGGTGTCTGCCGGTGGCCGCTTGGTGAAGCCGCTGCTGGACAGCGGTGCCGAGCACCTCACCCTTGATATCGGCCGCAAATCGCTGCTGACCCTGCGCCACCTGCCCACCCTGCGGCGGTTGTTCGCCGAGGTCGGCGCGGACATCGTGCATGCACGCTCGCGCTTGCCGGCGTGGCTGGGCCTGTACGCGATCCGGGCGATGCCGGTCGCGCAGCGCCCGCACTGGGTGACCACCGTGCATGGCCTGAACTCGCCCAGCCGCTACAGCGCGGTGATGACCAGCGGTGAGCGCGTCATCTGCGTATCCAACACCGTGCGCGACTACGTGCGCCAGCACTACCCGACGGTGCCCGAACAGCGCCTGCAGGTCATTCCGCGTGGCGTCGATGTCAGCCACTTCCCGCGCGTGGCCCGTGCCGACCGCCGGCCACGGCTGGCGCTGGCCGCCGATCACCCGTGGCTGGCCCAGGTCGACGGCCCGCTGCTGCTGCTGCCGGGCCGTGGCACCCGCTTGAAGGGTCATGCGCACGCACTGCAGCTGCTGGCCGACGTGCGCGCTGCCGGCGTGCCGGCACAGCTGTGGATGCTGGGCACCGACGAGCCCGGCCGCGAAAGCTACGTGGCCGAGCTGCGCCGCCAGGCGGCCGCGCTGGGCGTGGCCGAGGCGGTGCAGATCAGCACCCCGACCGCGCGCATCGCCCAGGCCTATGCGGCCAGCGATCTGGTCCTGCAGCTGTCGGACAAGCCCGAGGCGTTCGGCCGTACCGTGGTCGAGGCGCTGTCGGTCGGCCGCCCGGTGCTGGGCTGGGACCATGGTGGCGTGGGCGAACTGCTGCAGCAGCTGCAGCCGGCCGGCGCCGTGCCGCTGGGCGATGCACGGGCGCTGGGTGAACGTGCGCTGGCCCTGCTGGCGCAGCCGCCGTCCTTGCCGAGCCGTATCCCGTTTACCCTGCAGGCCATGCAGCGCGACACCCTCCGCCTCTATGCCGACCTTGCAGGCTGACGCCGCACCCATCGCGGGTGACGAGCGCGCCGGGCGCTGGGCGCCGTGGTGGGTGCTGGCCTACGTGGCCCTGTGGCCGTTGCCGGGCATCGCCGAAACCGTGCTCGGCCTCGGCGCGGTGTATGCCGCGGTGCGCATGATCATGCGCCGCCTGCAGCGCCGCCCGCATCTGCTCACGC
The DNA here is from genome assembly GCA_023423675.1 of Pseudomonadota bacterium. Classification (GTDB taxonomy): domain Bacteria; phylum Pseudomonadota; class Gammaproteobacteria; order Xanthomonadales; family Xanthomonadaceae; genus Stenotrophomonas. Next base: position 2,906 of record JAFAFD010000210.1, read on the forward strand.
CCGCCGCGTGGGCGCTGACCTCGATCCTGTTCCTCGGTTACTGGCTGCCGCAGGCGTTCTCCGCCTTCGATGCGATCGACCCGGCGGCGTCGTGGACCAAGGCGGCCGCCGGCCTGCGCTACCTGCCCTTCATGTGGCTGGTGGCGATTGCCGTGGCCACCCCGCAGCGGCGCCGCCTGATCTTCGGTGGCTTGGCGCTGATCACCGCCCTGTGGACGCTGGATGCGCTGGTGCAGGCAGTGGCGGGCGCCAGCCCATGGTTCTGGTCGCTGCAGCAATTGAAACTCGCCGTCAGCGGCCATGCGCTGTGCCCGGCCGAGGAAATGGCCCTGGCCGACCGCCTCAGCGGTCCGCTGGGGCCGTGCAACCTCAAGTTCGGCCAGGTCCTGGCCAGTCTCTCGCCGTTCCTGCTGCTCCCCGCCGCACGCCGCTTCGGCACGCCGGGCTGGCTGCTCGCCGGTGCGGCGCTGGCCATCGTGCTGCTGCTGGCCGGTTCGCGCGCGTCGTGGATCACCTTCGCGGTGATCGTGGCCTACAGCGGCGTCCGCCAGCTTGGTTGGAAGCGGCTTGGCCTGCTGGCGGTGGTCGGCCTGCTGGCCGCGGCGGCACTGACCGCCAGCGTGCCGCAGCTGCGCGAGCGCGTGGCGCGCACCGCGATGGCCTGGGACGGCGGCACCGAGGGCGTCGACCAGGCGCTGTCCGGACGCGGGCGCATCTGGAGTGCGGCCGGTTGCATGATTGCCGGGCACCCGATCAACGGCGTGGGCGCACGCGGCTTCCGCGATGCGTATCCGCAGTGCGTCGATGACGATGGGCCCGCGGTGTGGGGCGCCGAACCGGCGCTGCACGCCCACCAGATCGTGCTGGAAATCCTCGCCGAAACCGGCGTGCTGGGCCTGCTGCTGTGGCTGGCTGCCGTCGCCCAGGCGTGGCGCGCCTGGCGTTTCGCACCGCCTGCGGCCCGTGACCGCGCGCGCCCGGCGATGCTGGCGCTGGCCGCCACCGTGTTCCCGTTCAATACCCACCTTGCGTTCTATTCAGCGTTCTGGGGCGGGGTGACGGTGTTGTTGGCGGCGTTGTTCGTCGGCACGTTGCTGGCCCGCGAACCGGACGACGCACTGAAAACGGTGTGATCGCGCATCCACGCGTGGCGTGGATCTACGGGAATCATCCACGCGTGGCGTTGATCTGCCGCGGGCGTTGCAGTAGATCCACGCCATGCATGGATGGAGCTTTTCCGACACCAATACGGGCAACCTCCCAATACCGGCACTCGCGTACCTATCGCACGCTGGCGCCATGGCCAGCCCAAAACTCCGCTACGGTCGCCACTCCAGCACCGGCACCGTGTACTCCTTGACCACGATCACCATCGGCCGTGAAGCCTTCTTCGCCGATGCCGCCAACGTCGCGGTGCTGGTCGACGCACTGCGGTTCGTCGAGCGTGCCGGCGTGAGCTACAGCCTTGCCTGGGTGGTGATGCCCGATCACCTGCATTGGCTGATGGAACTGCGGAAGGGAACACTCGCCGAATGCATGTCCCTGCTCAAATCCCGCAGCAGCCGCCTGCTGAACCAGCAGCTGGGCCGACGCGGCGCGCTATGGCAGCACGGGTACCACGATCACGCGGTGCGCAGCGACGAATCGCTGCATGAGATGGCGATGTACATCATGGCCAACCCGATCCGCGCCGGGTTGGCCTGCGAGGTGGGGGAGTACCCCTATGCGTGGTGCCGATGGCCGCTGTAGGTCCACGCCATGCGTGGATGGCGCGGTGACGAGCGCGGCCGGGCATCATCCACGCATGGCGTGGATCTACTTGTAGAAATCGCTTCTGCCACCGGGCTGGCGCTTGAACCGCCGATGGATCCACAGGTACTGGTCCGGGGCCTCGCGCACCATCTGTTCGATGGCCTGGTTGACCCGCGCGGTATCGGCTTCCACGTCTTCGCTGGGGAAGTTCTCCAGCGGCGCGCCGATCTTCAGGAAGTACTTCCCGCCTTCGCGGCGGTGGAAATAGGGGATCACCGCGCAGCCGGTCATCCGCGCCAGCTGGTGGGTGGCGGTGATGGTGGCGGCGGTGTGGCCGAAGAACGGCACGAACACGGTGTCCTTGCCGCGCATGTCCTGGTCCGGCGCGTACCACAGGAAGCCGCCCTTCTTCAGGTGGCGCACGGTGGCACGGATGTCCTCGTTGGCGTACATCGCCTTGGCGTAGCGCAGCCGGCCGAACTTCACCGCCCACTCGTACACCGGGTTCTTGTGCTTGCGGTACATGCCCGACAGGTCGACGTGGTCGCACAGCAGGCGGCCGCACATCTCCAGGGTCATGAAGTGGCCCGACACCAGCAGCACGCCGCGGCCTTCGGCCTGCATCTGCTTGAGATGCTCCAGGCCCTCGATCTGTACCTGCGGGCGGATGCTGTCGATGCTGCCCCACCACGAACGCGCGCATTCGAAGATGCCCACGCCGAGGGCGTCGAAGCTGTCGCGCACCAGGCGGTTGCGCCAGGCCTCGTCCTTCTCGGGGAAGCACAGCTTCAGGTTCACCTCGGCGGCACGGCGGCGGCTGCCGAGCAGGCGCCAGGTGATCCAGCCGACGCCGCGGCCGAGCGCGCGCTGCAGCATCCAGGGCAGCCGGGCGATGCCGAAGGCGGCGAACATGGCTGCGAACATCGGCCAGTTGCGGGGATCGGCCAAGGATGGGCGGACGGCGGTAGAGGCATCGGACATGCGGCCATTCTACCAACCCCGCCGCGTGTCTTTCCCGGGGGGCTCCCGTATCCTTGCCCCATGCGTAAAGACCCTGTCGAATGGATCCTGCGCGGCCTGTATTCGGTCGTGCTCTACATCCTGCTGCCGATCACCGTGTACCACCTGGTCTGGCGCGGCTTCCGGGTCCGTGAATACTTCCGGCGCTGGGATGAACGCTATGCGTCCTATCCGCAGCCGACCGGCCAGCCGCGGGTCTGGCTGCACGCCGTCTCGGTGGGCGAGGTCAACGCCGCCGCGCCACTGGTCAATGCCCTGCGCGAGCAGCGCCCGGACATCCGCTGGGTCATCACCACCATCACCCCGACCGGGTCGGAGCGGGTGCGCGCGCTGTGGGGCGATGCGCTGGACCACGTCTACCTGCCGTATGACGTGCCGGGCAGCGTCAACCGCTTCCTCGGCCATTTCCAGCCCAGCCTGGCGCTGATCTTGGAAACCGAGCTGTGGCCGAACATGCTGTTCGGCTGCCGCGACCGCCGCATCCCGGTCTACATCCTCAACGCCCGCCTGTCGGCCCGCTCGCTGCGCGGCTACCGGGTGCTGGCCGCGCTCATCCGCCGCGCGCTGCGCACCGTCACCTGCGTGGCCGCACAGTCGGAAGACGATGCGGCGCGCTTCGTGCAGCTCGGCGCGGCGCCGGAGCAGGTACAGGCGCTGGGCAACCTGAAGTTCGACATCACCACGCCGGACGTGCGGCCGTTCGTGGCCCAGTTCCATGCGCAGGTTCCGGCCACGCGGCCGGTGTGGATCGCTGCCAGCACCCACGATGGCGAAGAGCAGGCGGTGATCGACCTGCATCGGCGCCTGCGCGAGCGCCATCCGGACCTGCTGCTGCTGTGGGCACCACGCCATCCCGAACGCTTCCCGAAGGTCGAAGCGCTGGCCCGCGAGCAGGGCTGGAGCGTGGCCACGCGCCGTGCGCAGCAGTGGCCGAGGGCGGGCACCGAGGTGTTCGTCATCGATACGCTGGGCGAACTGATGCCGTTCTATGGCTGCGCGCAGGTCGCCTTCGTCGGCGGCAGCCTGCAGGCCATCGGCGGGCACAACCTGCTGGAACCGGCAGCGATGGGCACGGCTGCGGTGACCGGTCCGCACCTGCATAATTTCTCCGAGATCTCGCGGCGCATGCGCGAGGCCGGGGCGCTGCTGATCGGCGAGGACGTGCAGGCGGTGGGCGATCTGCTGCAGCACCTGCTGGACGACGCGCAGGCCCGCGAGGACATGGCGCGGGCCGGTTGCACGCTGGTGAGCAACGGCCGCGGGGCCCTGCAGCGCACGCTGGCGCTGGTCGCGCCGCACCTGCCGCCGCCGCGCGGCTGAGACAGGAGCACGGTGCCGTCCCGGTACTGTCGCGTTCAACAGATTCAAGTGTGCTTGATGCCCTCCGCGCTGTCGTAGTCGGACCGCCACGCATCGTCGCGCCGTGGCTGCCATCACAACGCGGCACACGTTCGGCCGATTCTGATTCCGTCCCTTGGTCCGTGCTGCCAGCCTGATGTCCATCACGCTTGGATGGCATCAAGGGAGCTTGCGATGAAGGACGACAGCGTTAGCGGTCTGCGCAGCGGGCGCGCGGCGTTCGACCGGTTGGGCAGCGACCACCTGCTGGTGCTGGCGCTGACCCTGCTGATCGGGGGCAGCGTCATCGCGCTGGTCAGCCAGAACACCGCGGCACGCGCGGGGCCGGCCATCGTGCTGAGCCTGTTGCTGGCGGCCGTGGGCACAGCGCCGCTGCTGTTCTGCCTGCGTGAGGTGATGCGCCGCACGCCGGGTGCGGCAGGGTTGCCTGAGGTGTTGCAGGGCGTGTGCGGGCAGCGGCTGGGGGCCGTTCTGCTGGGCCTGCTGCTGCTGGATCTGCTGGCCACCCTGACCGGTGCCGCGCAGTCGGGGGCCCGCCACCTGTACGCGGCCGCCGGCGCGCTCGGCGCGGCACCGCAGCGCTGGCTGCCGATATCCATGGTGGCGGCGCTGGGCCTGCTGCCGGTCGGCCTGGCGGCGATGCTGCGGCCACGTCGTGCGCTGCTGGTCGCCTGCGGGCTGCTGACCGTGAAAGTGGGCCTGGGCCTGCTGCTGGTGCTGCTGGCCGCGCGCTACGTGCACTACGGCAACTGGGTGCCGTGGATGCCGTCCTCCACCGGGCCGCATCGTTTCGGCCTGGGCGGCGTAGTGGCCGCGGCCGTGCCCCTGCTGGGGGTGTTTGCCAGCGCGGGCCTGCTGCTGGGCGTGGCACCGCGGGTGCAGCAACCGCACCGGCAGCTGACCCAGGTGGCCGGTGGTGCGGTCCTGGCGGCCATGCTGCTGCTGATGGGGCTGGCGGCGCTGCAGTCGGGCCTGGTGCAGTTCGCGGCGCTGGACAGCACGCGGCCGCTGTCGGTGGCCGTGCAGGCGGTGCCGCAGCTGCAATGGGTGCTGCCGCTGGTTCCGGTGGCGGGCTGGGCCGGGTTGCTGGCGCTGCAGGTGGTGGTGCTGCTGCTGGCGGTGGAACTGCTGCCGGCGCTGTGGCGGCGGCCGGGTGCCGATGCCGCTGATCACGACGATCGCGACCCGGGGCGGGCGATGCTGGCCCTGGGAATGGCCATGCTGGCGATGCTGCTGGTGCCGTGGCTGCCCGAGCGCGCGGTGCTGCCACCAGGCCTTGGCGTGCTGCCGTTGCTGGCGGTCGTGTGCCTGGGCCTGCTGCGCCCACAGGGCCAGGTGCCGCGGCAGCGCACAGCGTTGATCTGCCTGCTGGCGCCGTTGGCGGCCGTGTTGTGCCTGGTGCCGCTGGCCCGGCAGATCCAGCTTTGGCAAGGGTAGGGAGGCGCGATCGCGCACGGCAGCCACGCATGGCGTGGCTCTACTGCCTCTGGATCCATGCCATGCGCGAAAAATACGCACCCCGTAGATCCACGCCACGCGTGGATGCACGTGCACCCGGTAGATCCACGCCAAGCGTGGATGAACGCGCACCCGGTAGATCCACGCCACGCGTGGATGCACGCGCACCCGGTAGATCCACGCCACGCGTGGA